>JAITQU010000116.1 GCA_031288735.1 Christensenellaceae bacterium | reverse complement strand
TGTGACACTGAACTGATTTCAACTTGTAATCAGATAGAACTTGACGATGCTGTTTTACACTGACACCTCCTAACTTGGAAGTTTCAAGTAACCATTGCGAGCTCTATGTTTCCATAAACAAGGTTTGTCGCATAACTGTAGTGCCCCTGGTGCTTACTTTTGAACCGTGGAAAGCCTATTGATTTATCAGAAGAAATTTTGGAAAGCCGCTTCGAGATGTAACCCCTCGTTTCACAGTGCGAGTGAATCCACTTCCCTAATCCACTCAAACTAGGTTTTGTATTGCTGAGGCTTGTATAACGACTCCTTAGTGGAGTCATAATGTAATTTTATCTACTAGCATACGGTTGTAGACAAATCGGCAACAATCAAAAGTTTTTGCACAGCACACTGTTTTTAAGTTGGCTAAGTCTTGAGCGAAACGCTTTATTCATATGCATTTTCATGGGCTTTTTATGTATCGCTTAATTACTTCTATAAGAGCACCGCCAGCGGTCAACAAACAAAAGCTCGGGCTTAAAAAATATTCTTTCCAAAGACTTTTGTGTATTTTAGGGAACTCTTTTTTTACAATGCGGCTACTTCTTTTGTATGCGTTGATAAATTTACTGATCTCCAGTTTTGTCTCAGCACTGAAAAGTATATGTACCTGCCGTGTTGATTCCACTCTCTAAGGGTGATTTTGTAGCTTGGATAATATACTCAAAGATTTCTTTGAGCGGCTGATTGCATCGAATGACCCTGCGTCGATACTTTACAACAAGCACAAGGTGATAGCACATCTTGAACCGCATGATTTTACTATCCAAGTCCACTCGAAAATCAGACCTCCCTTATATGCACTGATTCTTTCACAAATTCTCAAAGTGTCATTACAGGAGCGAAACAAGGTGTGCCATCATCTCACCGCCTATAGAGGCGGGATACTTTTCACACATAAGGTTAAAAAAGAAAACTCAAACTTTTTATGTTTCTTTCTTTGCTTCTAGCAGAGAATAATTCTTAGAGCTTTGTCAATTAACTAATTTACGTCTAGATAATTGCAGATCATCTCAGCGTAAATGTTTAAAATTATGTCATAGTTCGCTTTAGATTGTCTAGAGAAGTGTTCAGCCATAACACCTGAATTTATCTCTAGAACTCTGAATTCATCATTAGTCTTTGCTATATCAACAGAAGCAAATTTTATCCCAACTGCATCTTTTGCATCAATTGCAATTTTTGAAAGATAAGAATAAAGATTAGGATCAGTTATAATTTCAGCACTAGCCCCAGCTCCTAGATTGTGTTTCCAGGTTAGTGTATAAATAGAATCCTTAGGTAGTAAAGTATTATCAGGTAAGTCAAACTCAAAGCCCGTGTATTTGTCTTTAGCTAGTTTTTTTATGCTTGAAACTCCATCCCCAACAACAAAAGGTCTGATCTTTCTATAAATCAACCTTACCTCATCTTCTACTACAATTATTCGATATTCATCATCGATTACGTAGTAAGGAGACACCGCCATCATGTGTGATTTTTTAAAAATTGCAGAGGAAGCTGTCTTTAATGTGTAGTCATCCTCAACTAAGAATACGTTTTCACCACTGGTTCCCTCATTTGGCTTAAGTACAATTCTTTCATGCTTTCTTAAAAGCTCACGAAGTCTTTGATTGTCGCTTTGATCATCAATATAGTGCTTCCAAGTAGGTGACATAAACAACCAATGCTCTATGGCTCTGATCTTGCTATTTGTTAAAACCTCAAACGTTGCAGACTTGTCTCTACAGAGCATATCCGATACAGCATCATTAATAGGAAACTGATAACCATAAATTAACATTACGTTATTTTTATACTCTAATTTTGCAATCCAGTCATAAGAAAAAAAAGTTGCTTTAATTCCCTTTAAGGAACATATTTCCTTTAAAGCCTTGACTAATATTCTTTCCTTGTTTTCAATTTCCATATTTTAAATTACATATCATTAACATTCTAAAAAAAAGATATGTTAAATACAATTGACTCCTCTTATTAGTGTGCAATACTGAGATGAAAAACATAAACGTTTAAATTCATCACACAAACTACACAAAAAATTAAACTATACACTTCAAGCTTGACCACTGAAATTAAACTTAGAAGCGCCCGAAATTTATAAGTTTGATATGCCTCTAATCATAGATAGAGACATATCAAGTTATAAGCACTATTCGTGGATTGCTGAGCTTGGGCATTCTGCAGCACATGAACCACAACTAATACAAAGATCAGGGTCAATCACATAGCAACTAGGCCCCTCATCAATAGCGCTTACAGGACAACCACCAGCGCAAAGACCACACGCGACACAATCTGCTTCTTCAATTACATACGACATAATATAATTCTCCTTTATTATAGAATAGTGGAAGTTCTTTGAACATTGATATGTTAACACAAAAAGTAAATATTTGTCAAGATTAGATGCCGTTCCGACATCCTTTGTTTGTAAATTCGTGACGTACTCCCGCCTCAAACGCCTACGGCGTTTGAGGCGGGAGTACGTCACTATGGAACATAATAAGGTAATTTAGAATAAGTTATCTAGTCACTTCAGTAGATTAATCTTAAATAGCTTAATACAATTGTATGAATGGGATAAAGGTTTTTCTAAGCTAATTTCATGATTACATGTTTATTTTAGCATAAACTTCCAAAGGTAATCACTCAAAAAAACTTTTAGACTATCAATCTAAGCATTTTTCAAACCCCCATATAATGGTTAGACCGTCAAAATACATACGTTACAATATTAATCAAAAAACCCCTTCGCTGATGACGAAAACTGCAGTATTTTCCTTTAATTTCCGCATAAAACCTCGATACATTATGTATATAAAACAATTTACACATCATTAGATTAACACAATAATCTAAATTTACATTTTGACGGTCGAACCATATAATTAGTTATTTTTGGGTAGTTAAAATTTGGAGTCTTATTTAGAAATTTAATTAAATTTTAATGTTAATTTAGACAAATTAGACACTTAAGTTTTAGTATATGCCTAAACTATAAAAATGAATTTTGTAGCAATTTAATTTGTTGAGCGCGCCTTATAATCAGCAATGGCTTCCTTTATTGCTTCCTCAGCCAATACCGAGCAGTGAATTTTCTGTGGTGGTAGACCTTCTAGCATTTCAACAACCTGTGCGTTTGTAACCTTTAATGCATCTTGAATTTTCATTCCTTTTATCATTTCTGTAGCAACTGATGAGGAAGCAATTGCTGCGGCACAACCAAAGGTTTGAAACGATGCATCGACTATTACATCGTTTTCAATCTTTAAATACACCTTCATTATATCTCCACAACTTGCAGCTCCTACAGTTCCGATCCCATTAGCATCCGCTAGTGCGCCAACATTTTTAGGTTGCGCAAACTCATCTAATATTTTTTTATTATACATAACTACCAACTCCTTTTTCAACATTGAAGAGCGGAGAAATTCCTCTTAATCGTTCAATTTCACGCTTCAATACATAAATGGTATAGTCCAACTCTTCAATTGTAGTTGTCCTACCAAGACTAACACGAAGAGAACTATGTGCTTTTTCAGCACCAACACCTAGTGCTATAATAACATGCGATGGTTCAAGGGATGCGGCCGAACAAGCAGAACCGCTACTAACAGCTATGCCAGCTCGATCTAGTGAAATGAGAATAGATTCGCTTTCAATAAAATCGAAGCTTAAATTAATATTGTTTGGCAAGCGTCTATCTAAACCACCATTCAAATTGCAAAATGGTATTTCCTTTAAAACACGGTCAATAAAATAATTTCTTAAGGGGATAAGCCTCGATATATATTCTGCTCTTTCGTTTACAGCAATTTCAAGCGCAGAAGCCATTCCGATGATAAGTGGTGTGTTGGTTGTACCAGCTCGCTGATTTCGTTCCTGATGTCCACCAGTTATGAGCCGAGATAGCTCAACTCCCGATCGTATATATAAAATTCCAATTCCCTTAGGTCCATGGAATTTATGTGCTGAGAGAGATAATAGATCTACATTGAGATTGTTGACATTTAAATCTTCGCTTTCCGCCGCTTGCACAGCATCCGTATGAAAACAAACGCCTAGCTCCTTAGAAAATTCGCCAATTTCAGCTATAGGCTGAATGCTTCCAATCTCATTATTAGCCATCATTATCGATATAAGGGTTGTCTCTGGAGTAGCAACCCTTTTTACATCGTCTAAAGAGACATAGCCATCATGATCCACGCCAAGGTAGTCAACCTTTACTCCTTCTTTCTCTAAAACCCTACAAGTATCTAATACAGCAGGATGCTCGATTGATGTAGTAATAATGTGTTTATTCTTGTTTTTAGACGGAGCATAGACTCTTCCACGTAGTGCCCAGTTATCACTTTCAGACCCACAGGAGGTAAAATATATTTCGAGAGTTTTTGCATTAAGAAAGCTAGCAATTTTTTCTCTTGCTAAATCAACTGCATTAAGTGCGTCACGACCATAATAATGTAGAGAGGATGCGTTTCCAAACTGCTTTGTAAAATACGGCAACATTGCCTTTAAAACTCTTGGATCTACTGCTGTTGTAGCAGCATTATCAAGATAAACACCTTTATTTTTTGACTTATTATTCATATGTCGTCCTGTGATACAGTATACAATGTATCGCTATAACTACTAAAATTGCAAGTCTACTTTCAAAAATCCATATTTAATAGATGGTATTAAGTTTTAATAAAAGTGCTTTAACCTTACAAAAAATATGGAAAATATTTTTTTAGCACTTTTAAGATGATTTATCTAATAGTAAGATAGCTCTTAGTGTAGTTAGAGAGAGAAAGCATTCTTGTATAATGGGAATGCTGTGGTTAGTTTGTTAACAATTTTCTTAACGTTTTCAGCTTCATTGCCGTTATTTTGCATTGTTTTTACAATACAATCTGCAATGAGTTCCATCTCAGCCTCTTTCATTTTGCGGGTTGTAACGGAAGGTGTACCTAATCTTAGACCATTTGGATTTGTTGCAGTTCCTAATTCATCAAACGGAATACTGTTTTTATTAGTTGTGATATTAACTTCATCTAGCAGTATTTCAAGTTCTCTTCCAGTTAAACCGCTACCACGTAGATCGACTAGCATTAAATGGTTATCAGTACCATTAGAAAAAAGTTTAACGTTTCGTGTGATTAGGGATTTTGCTAGTGCTTTAGCGTTTCTACAAACCTGTAATTGATAAGTATAAAACTCACTTGTGCTAGCTTCCTTCAGTGCAACGGCCTTTGCGGCAATAATATGCATAAGTGGACCGCCTTGAGTGCCAGGAAAAACTGCCTTATCAATGGCTTTTGCGTATTTTTCTTTAGCAAGAATCAATCCACCACGGGGGCCTCTAAGTGTTTTGTGTGTAGTAGTCGTAACAAAATCCGCATATGGAACAGGGCTTTCGTGTAGATTTGTGGCAACAAGTCCAGCAATGTGTGCCATATCAACCATAAACAAGGCACCTACCTTATCGCAAATTGTCTTGAAAGCCTTAAAGTCAATTTTTCTAGGATATGCAGAGGCACCAGCGACAATTAATTTAGGCTTTGATTCGATTGCTATTCTTTCAACCTCATCATAGTTGATATATCCATCCTTATCAACACCATATGGGACAAAATTAAAATATTTACCACTTATGCTTGCCTTGCTTCCATGTGTTAGATGTCCACCATGACTTAGGTTCATTCCCATTACTATATCGCCAGGCTTCAAGAAAGCATAATAAATTTGAAAATTCGCAGCACTACCTGAATGTGGCTGCACGTTCGCGTATTCCGCACCGAAAAGTTTTTTAGCGCGGTCAATTGCTAGCAATTCAGGAATATCTACCTTTTGGCATCCACCATAGTAACGGTGTCCAGGATAGCCTTCCGCATATTTATTTGTTAGTGGAGTGCCAGCTGCTGCCATGACAGCAGGTGATACAAAATTTTCACTTGCAATAAGCTCAATATTGTTTTCTTGCCTATCTAATTCAGCGACTATTGCATTGTAGGTTTCCTCATCTGATGCTCTTATTAAGCTTAAATCAATCATGTACACCTCTAAAAGCTTTTAAAAGCCTATATTTTCTTAATACTATCTAACTTTAGCATAATAGGTCTTACTCCAACAAGACGCTCTATAAGCGTTCCGCATTCGAACACTAGTAATGTGGGAACACTCATTATTTTATATATTTCAGCTAAATCAGGGCATACATCAACATCGACTCTGCAAACGTTTATGCGATCGCCGATAATGTTAGCCGCCTCGTCAATTAGTGGGTGCAACATTTTGCAGGGTCCACACCAGGTGGCCCAAAAATCAACTAGAGAGAGTTTATCCTCTGCTATAGTGTCTTGAAAGTTATCTACTGTTAGTATTTTTACTTTTTCGCTCATGGTAGTTGTCCTCAAATGTTATTAAATATATTATATCACAATTGAAGTATTAAATTATTATTTTAACAACTCAAATTTTAAATTTTTTAGTCTTGCTTTTCATCTACTAAAGCTCTATTAAAGCTTGATAGATTAATATTTTTAAATTAAAGCTAATCATTTAAAGGTGAAGCTTTTCTTTCATAAATATAAGAGTACTAACTAGCTTGGATATTTTTAATATTTTTATTTTTACTTTAAAAAGGAATAACTTTCATAGTTACAAAAGATCTTAAATTCGTGTAATAAGTAATCTAAAAGCTCATAGTGAGTAACTAGCTTTTTAGAGCATTACAGTTTTTAAGAAAAAGCGAGTGTCTACTATACTTTTGTGATTTTTAAATACTCTTTTTAATCGAAAAGTTACTACATAATAATAAGCAATAAAGATAGATAATTTATACATTTAAACTTAATTTGATAATGTTAGAATATAAGAATCTAAAAAAACACATAGGAATAATACGTCTAATCCTACACTAAAAAAATGTGATATTACTAAATGGTTGAAAGGTGAAAGTAAAACACCTCCCTAATTAAAAACTTTTAAAATAAATTCAAACTCAAAATATTAAGATAGAACTTAAATAAAAATTTTTAAGTAATTTCATCAACATTACCTTTGATAAATGGTTGCATTACTGAGTTTGGCCTATATCTAAAAAAGATAGCAAAGATCTCTAATGCAATTTAGAGGCTTTTTAAATGCCATTCTTTTAATTTTTTAAAGCCGTCTTGCTTAGCTAATGATATCATTAAGATAATAAATTCAGTGTAGGATCAATGCTTTGAATTTTCAATGAGAGCTCTCTAAGCTGCTCCTCCTCAATACTACTAGGTGCTTCAGTCATGAGACAAAGAGCGTTTTGTGTCTTTGGGAAGGCAACTACATCCTTAATGTTGTCAGATCCTGTGATAAGCATAACCAATCTGTCGAGACCAAATGCAAAACCACCGTGGGGCGGAACACCGTACTGAAATGCATCTACAAAAAACCCAAAGCGCTCTCTTATGTCACTTTCACTAAACCCGAGAGATTTGAACATTGTTTCTTGTATTTCCTTTGAGTGTATCCTAATAGATCCGCCACCAGCTTCTTCCCCATTTATTACAAGATCATATGCTTTTGCACGGACTTTCAGTGGCTTTTTTTCCATATATTTTAGGTCCTCGTTAAGAGGACTAGTGAAAGGATGATGTTTAGCATAAAGACGTTTTTCAGCTTCATCATATTCAAACAAAGGAAAATGCGTAACCCATAATATATCATAGATTGACTTGTCAATAAGATCGTATTTTTTTCCTATACTAAGTCGAACGCTACCAAGGGCATCAAAAACTGATTGCGTCTTCCCAGCAGCAATTAGTATAATGTCACCCGTTTTAGCATTGAATGCATCCGTTATCTTTTTTAAGGAACTCTCATCAAAAAATTTAGATATAGGTGATGTTATTCCCTCTTCCTTGATAGCTATATAAGTAAGTGCCTTGATACCAAAATCCTTTGCAATATCGGAAAAGGAATCGATTTCCTTTCTTGTCATAGAAGCTCTACCTTCTATGTTTATACCACGCACAGATCCAGTTTTTGCCGCCTCGGAAAAAATAGAAAAACCACAATTTTTTACTATTTGTGTTATGTCCTTCAATTCTAGAGAAAAGCGGGTATCAGGCTTATCGCTACCAAATCTCTCCATTGCCTCAGCGTATTTAATTCGTCTAAAGTGCTTTGGTAATTTTATTGATAGTGTATCCCTAAAAATATTAGAAATAAGACCCTCTGCTATATTCATTACCTCACTAATGTCATCAACGAAACTCATTTCAACATCGATTTGTGTAAATTCAGGCTGTCGATTAGCTCTGAGATCCTCATCCCTAAAGCATTTTACAATCTGATAGTATTTATCAAAACCAGCAATCATAAACAATTGCTTGTAAAGCTGTGGGGATTGTGGTAATGCATAAAATTTACCAGTGTAAAGCCTTGATGGAACGAGATAATCCCTAGCTCCTTCTGGCGTTGATTTTCCAAGGAATGGGGTTTCAAGAAACAAGAAACCCATTTTATGGAGATAGTCGTTAGCAGCCTTAATGATCTGATCTCTTACTATAAAGTTTTTCTGTAAAGATTGTCGCCTAAGATCTAGATATCGATACTTTAATCGTAGTAGCTCACTAGCTTTAACATCGTCACAAATATTAAATGGTGGCGTCTGTGCTTCAGATATAATTCTAAGATCAACTACTAATATTTCAATGCTACCAGTTTTTAAATTGCTATTTATGTTTTTTTCACCTCTAGGTGCTACTATTCCTTTTGCGGCTAAAACGTATTCATTTCGAATGAGAGTGGATTTTTCAAAAACCTCAGGTTGTTTTTCTTTTGAAAAGCTGAGCTGAACTATACCCGTTCGATCGCGCAAGTCAACAAATAAAATCATGCCAAGGTTTCTATACTTTGCAGTAAAACCCATGACAGTTACGGTTTTTCCTATATCGGACGATGTAAATTCACCACACATTTTTGTGCGAGTTAGGCCACTTAGTAATTCAGCCATTTTGTGCTCCGTTTATAAATAATAATGCCTATCTAATTATTGATTTTTTAGAAGAAAATTAAACAAGTCATCAATAGGGAGAGATGTTTCTCCTCCTGATGACATCTCTTTTAACTTAACGATATTTGATGAAATTTCATCATCGCCAATAACTATAACGTATCTAGCCCCTATCTTGTCGGCATATTTCATTTGTGCCTTAAGACTACGACCGATAATATCGGTTTCTGCTTTAAGTCCCTTTTTCTTTAGCATAGAAGTGATGTGATTTGATAATTTTTGGGCTTCGTCTCCAATTGGAGCAAGATAAACAAGAGGTTTTTCAATTTCCCCTAGATCAATGTTTGCCGACTCGCACACCATAAGCAAGCGTTCAAGACCGATCCCAAACCCAACAGCAGGTGTTTTTCCACCACCCATTTCTTCGACAAGGTCGTCATATCTTCCACCACCACATACAGTGCCTTGTGCACCAATCGAGGAGGATATGAACTCAAAAACAGTACGTGTGTAGTAGTCTAAGCCACGCACTATGTGTGGATTTACAACGAAAGGAATATTTTCTGATGTTAAAATTTCTGATAGGGAGTTATGGTGCTGTAAGCAATCACTGCAGAGATAATCAATTGTCTTTGGGGCATTTTTTACCTCAGAGACACAAACTTCTTCCTTGCAATCTAGTATACGGAGTGGGTTTTTAATAAGTCTATCTTTGCAAACATTACATAACTTATCTTCGATATTTTTTAAATATAGAATGAGTGCCTTTGTGTAATTACTGCGGCACTTTTTGCATCCAATGCTGTTTATATTAAGCACAACATCCTTTATCCCTAGCCTATTAAAGAAAGTAGATAAAAGCTGAATTATCTCAGCATCGGCATATGGGCTAAAACTACCATAAAGCTCACAACCAAACTGGTGATGCTCTCTAAGTCGGCCTGCCTGTGGCCTTTCATAACGAAAAGCAGGGCTTATATAATACATCCTCAATGGAAAGCCTAGAGAGGATAGATTGTTTTCAATATAGCTTCTAACAACCCCAGCGGTCCCTTCAGGCCTTAATGTTAAACTTCTTTGTCCTTTGTCCAAAAAGGTATACATTTCTTTGTTGACAATATCGCTACCATTACCTATGCCACGCAAAAACAACTCAGTATACTCAAAGGTGGGAGTCCTTATCTCCTTAAAACCAAATAGTTTGGCCACATCTCTGATAAGCTCCTCAAGAAAAAGATTTTTATAGCTTTCGTTTGGCAAAGTGTCCTTTGTGCCTTTGGGTATATTAACCATAGATCATTCCTTGATAAAAATTATAGTATATATTTCTTTAGATTGAGTGCTTTTACTGTCTTTTCTAAATGAGAACTTACATATGTCTTATCTATTACTAAATCAATCATATCATGACCGCCACTTGCGTTAAAGGAAATGTCCTCAAGAAGCATCTCAATAACAGTGTGAAGACGTCTAGCCCCAATGTTTTCATTATTTTCATTTTCTAAAAAAGCAACACGCGCAATCTCGGCTATAGCATCGTCTGTAAATTTCAAATTGATGCAATCAACACTCAGTAGTGCTGCATATTGCATAATAAGTGCATTGTCTGGCTCTTTTAAAATCTTAATAAAATCATTTTCAGTAAGACTCAAAAGATCAACTAGTACTGGAAAGCGTCCCTGTAATTCAGGAATGAGGTCGTTAATCTTTGAAATATGAAAAGCACCAGCAGCAATGAAAAGTATAAAATCAGTCTTTATATTGCCATACTTTGTAGAAACAGTGCATCCTTCAACTATTGGTAGGATATCTCGTTGCACCCCTTCTCTAGAAACATCAGGACCGCCACCCTTTCCATTTTTAGATGCAATCTTATCCATTTCATCAATAAATATAATCCCATCCTGCTCTGCACGCCTAATACCTTCAGAGTTAATGTAGTCTGTATCTACTAATTTCTCAGATGCCTCTGCCATACATAACTTGTATGCATCAGCTACTTTCATGCGTCGCTTTTTGCGCCGCTTTGGAATTATTCCACCAAAAAACTCACTTATATTGTTGTCGTTATTACCAAACTGCCCTATCTGTAACGGCTTTACACTCTCATCAAACTCCAATTCAAGATTTACAGAGTCTAGTTTTCCAGTAGCGAGATCATTATGCAGTTGCGCACGTAAAACGTCTTCAGGCACATCAAGATTGGATTTCTTTTTTTGAGGAAGTAGTGCATCTACTATTTTCTTTTCAGCAAACTCCTTGGCTTTAGGTTCAATTAGAGCAACCTGCTCCTCTCTCACAAGTCGAATACCAACGTCAACAAGGTCTCGGATCATAGATTCAACATCTCGGCCTACATATCCAACCTCAGTAAACTTTGTAGCCTCTACTTTTACAAATGGAGCTTTAACAAGCTTAGCTAAGCGTCTTGCTATCTCTGTCTTACCAACCCCAGTTGGTCCTTTCATTATTATATTTTTAGGAGTAATCTCATCTCTGAGTGCCTGCGGGAGCTGTGCCCTACGAAATCGATTCCTAAGTGCAACTGCAACGGCTTTCTTTGCCGCTGTTTGTCCTATTATATATCTATCTAGCTCATTGACTATTTCTTTTGGTGAAAGACTCATAACTAACTCCTTATATTGATTCTACTCGAACATTATAGTTTGTGAACACGCACAAATCTGCAGCAATTTTTAAGCTACGACGCACGATTTCTTCAGCACTAAAGCTCGTATTATCTAGTAGAGCTCTAGCTGCAGCTAGTGCATAATTACCCCCGCTACCAATTGCACATGCGCCTTCCTCGGGGTCTACAACGTTACCGTTTCCACTAACAATAAACAAATTATCTTTGTCAGCGATGATTAACATAGCATCCAAATTTCGCATCATGTTGCCTTTTCGCCATTCCTCAGCTAATTCAACGACGCTTCGCATGAGATTGCCTGAGTATTTTCGGAGCATTTCTTCCATCTTTTCTGAGAGCGCAAAGGCATCGGCTACAGATCCAGCAAAGCCTACAATAACTCGCTCGTCATATATTTTTTTAACCTTAATTGCATTTCCCTTTAAAATTACAGATTCGCCAACTGTAACCTGACCATCACCGCCTATGGCAGTAACGCCGTCCTTTTTTACAGCGCAAATTGTTGTTCCTCTCATTTCCATTAATTGCCTCCAGTATTATTGCTTAAAAAGCAAATAAATTTATATTTAATAAGAAAATAAACTATAAATCAAGCTCTCTAGAAAAATCCTGCATTGCGGAAATTGCACGATTACTAAGTGCCTCCCGTCTCTCTTTTTTACTACGGATTTGGCTAAGTGAAGGGGTGAGCTCGAAGCTACAACGCATTGGTTGGATTTTTCTTTGCTTTTCAGTTATATATTTACACAAAGAACCCGATAGTGTTAGCTCGGGTGGCATGATTGATTTTTTCCCTTGCAATAATCTTAACATATTTATGCCTGCAAGTATACCACTTAGTGCACTTTCCATATAACCTTCAACACCAGTTATCTGTCCAGCAAAGAAACTTGTATTATCCCATTTGCACGAAAAATCCTTATTCAAAACGCTTGGGGAATTCAGATATGTGTTGCGGTGCATAACACCAAATCGAACAAATTCAGCATTTTCGAGAGCGGGTATAAGTCTAAAAACATGCTCTTGCGCCTTAAATGTAAGATTTGTTTGAAATCCTACAAGATTGAATAACTGATCGTAGTTATCCTCCGCTCGCAATTGAACAACGGCATATGCCCTTTTACCATTTTCATCATAGAGACCAACAGGACGAAGTGGTCCAAAAAGCATAGTATCGAGTCCACGAGATGCCATTACCTCGATTGGCATGCATCCTTCAAAGATATCACCCTTTTCAAAGTCGCGAATTATTACACGCTCAGCCTTTAGTAAAGCATTGTAAAATGTCTCATATTCTGGTTTTGTCATTGGGCAGTTGATATAGTCTGATGACCCCTTTCCATAACGATTCATGTTGAAAGTCTTATCTAAGTTAAGAGATGCTTTCGTAACAATGGGTGCTACTGCATCGTAAAAAAACAAATTTTCTTGAGATGTTTTTTTAACAATTTCATCAGCTAATGCCTTGGATGTAAGTGGGCCCGTTGCAATAATCGAATATGGTAAAAGACTTGTTACTTCCTCTCTTATAAGTCTAAAGTTAGTAAAAGACATTAGTTTTTCCTCTACTAACCTTGAAAATTTAACTCTATCAACTGCTAGTGCACCACCTGCGGGCACCTGAGTAGCGTATGCTGACGCTAAGATAAGTGAGTCGAGAATGGTTAGCTCACATTTTAGAGTGCCTTGCGGTGTAGTAGGTAGAATACCCTTCAAACTATTACTGCAAACAAGCTCGGCTAAATTTTCTGTGGTATGCGCTTCTGTGTTTTTCTTAGGGCGCATTTCATAGAGATCAACGTCTACTCCTGCCTTTAAAAGTCGATAAGCGGCCTCTGAACCAGCTAAACCGCCGCCTATTACATTAACTTTCATTTTCTACTATATCATCTTTCTCGGTTTTCACTACAGTCTTGCATTTATTATCAATGCATATATATGTTACCACATCGTTTTTTTTGTTGATGCGCATCATCCCACCACATTTAGGACAATTAACAGGAGCAGGTTGCACCCAGGAGCTGAACTGGCAGTTAGGATAATTCTTACATCCATAAAAAACTTTTTTGTTTTTTGTTACCCTCTTAATGATATCCCCACCACATTTTGGACATGTACCAACGCTGTCGTTTAGATTTTTTGAATTTTTACACGTTGGATAGTTAGGACACGCCATGAATCTTCCAAAGCGTCCTTCTCTGATAACCATCATTGCCCCACACTTTTCACATGGAATGTCTGTAGTCTCTAAAACTGTTGCCTTCTTACTTTCCTGACTGCCCGCATTTTTTAAATCCTTTGCAAACGGTGGATAAAACTCAGCAATTATTTTTTGCCATTTAGAGCCTTGCTCAATTTCGTCAAGCTTTAATTCCATACCAGCAGTGAATTTTGTGTCAACAATGTTAGCAAAACACTGCTCTAAAAATTCTGTGACAGTTACACCAAGGGCTGTAGGTATCATCATTTTTTCTTCCTTGGTAATATATGATCGCTTTACTAAAACTGAAATAACTGTAGCGTATGTAGATGGTCTGCCAATACCATTTTCTTCCATTGCTTTTACTAGTGTTGAATCCGTGTATCTTGCAGGTGGCTTAGTGAATTTTTGCTCAGGCAAAAGTTTGTTAAGAGATAATTTATCGCCTTCATTTAGGTTAGGCAATAACCCATCAACCTCATCCTCACTAGCAGTTCGATCTGTCTGGTATGCAATAGTAAAGCCTTTAAATAGAAGTGTGCGACCGCTCACCTTGAATCCGTAATTTAGGCTATCTGAAACATTGGCTTGAATCCGCACGTTTAGTGTATTGTAGGTAGCATCCGTCATCTGACTTGCCACATAACGGTCATAAATTAACTTATATAACCTATATTGCTGTCTATTAATAATGGCCTTAACACTCTCTGGAGTGCGCTCTAAGGAAATAGGACGGATCGCTTCGTGAGCGTCTTGTGTGTTTTTTGATTTAGTCTCATAAATATTAGGCTTACTTGGTGCGTACTCAGCTCCAAAATGCTTTTTTATATATTCTAAAGTTTCTAGTTGCATGTCGGGTGAAACTCTAACACTATCCGTTCTAATGTATGTTACAAGAGCCACATGCCCTTCATTTGCAAGCTCGATTCCCTCATATAACTGTTGAGCAATTTGCATAGTCTGTGGCGCAGAAATGTTGAGCTTGTGAGATGCATCCTGTTGAAGTGTACTTGTCATAAAGGGTGGTAGTGGCCTTGACTTTGAAACGCTCCTTTTAACTGTGTCAATAAACCAATCACTAGAACCTTTTAGCTCCTCAAGAATAGAATTGGCACTGCCACCTTCCGTTACCTTTAACTTCGTGCCACACCTATCAGAAAGTAATGCCTTTATACTTAGGTAATCGTTTAGCTTGTTGAGTTCGGCATAGATATGCCAATATTCTTCGGGGATAAATGCAAGGATTTCACGCTCACGATCAACTATCATTTTTAACGCAGCAGATTGAACCCGCCCACCAGATAGTCCACTTTTAATTTTACGTGCAAGGACTGGACTGATTTTGTATCCGACAAGCCTATCTAAAACACGCCTAGCTTGCTGAGCATCAACTAAATTCATGTTAATATCTCTAGGATTAGCTATAGCGTTTTTTACAGCCTTAGCACTGATTTCATTAAATTCAACTCTGTTAGCCAATTTCAATTCTAGTGCATTTGCAAGATGCCAGCTTATTGCCTCCCCTTCTCTATCAGGGTCAGTTGCTAAGAATACGGTCTCGCTCTTATTTGCACAACTTTTTAGCTTTCTTACTAATTCTACTTTGTCAGGATTAATGATATATAGCGGCTTGAAATTGTTATCTATTTCAATACCTAGAGTTTTTTCTGGCAGATCGCAAACGTGTCCACCAGATGCCATCACTTGAAAATTGGCACCTAAGTATTTTTGAATTGTTTTTGCTTTTGCAGGCGATTCCACAATGACAAGATTCATTATCCGGGGCTCCTTAAAACTTTTACAATAAAAATTGTAAGAATTTGTAGCTAACCTTGCTACGCTATCAATAATGGTCTTCAATTCATTAGAAAATGCAAAATCTTTATTAGATTACCACTATTGTCATTTGTAATTTTTAACACATTTGTGTTAACTAAACATAACTTTGTAAAAGTAACTCATCAAATTCATTTTATATGTTTAAAAACCCGCTTAATCATCAGTTTTAGCATTTTTATCAGGTTTCATGCTTTGAATTACAGCGGTTGTTAGTGCCTGGATTTTAAAGCCGAAGTTTTTAATAGCTATAATGATGTTTTGAGCAACACTTTTTACATATTGAAAATATGACACGCGAAGAATTAGGTGATGTCGTGCTTTTTTTGTGGCCACCGTGTCGTATGCAAAAATGATGTAGACAATTACAAGCACTAAATTGATAGAACCAAAGATATAGAAGAGGGGGATAGTGTAAGGTATTTGTGTAACACCACCAAGATTATATCCAGCAATCAAATAGAGATATGCGCTATTAACAAAGGCTAGTGCTATGAGGCATACAAATATGAAAAAGAGTCGTTTATCCTTTGATATGCTTACATAGATAAATAAGAGTGGTATTGCTAATAGAATAGAGTTTGGCTGAGAGTTGTTACAGAAGTACCAATAGACGATTGCAAACGCAGCGGTTAGCATAACTAGTGTTAGTCGGTTTTTTGTTTTAAAATAAGCAAAGGCTAATATGCTTATAATAAAGGCTAAAAATAGAATTGTAACAAAGGTTGACTCTGTAGAAACTGCCTTAAAGTTATTACCAATTAAACCTTGAAAATTAAATGCGTTTGCAGTATAAACATTCATCCCTTTGACTATCGATAGAAATGCAGTGAATGCAATAAATACAGTGCCAGCCTCGATTTTGTGTAGATAAATAGGAGATGAAATAGCATAGTATACAAAGAATCCAAGCACGGTTGCTACAACAGGCGGAATCCACGCATATGAACGCTCCTTAATAGCTTGATAGACAACGATTACTGTATACATTAGAACGAAAGGCATTGCAAGTAATGCTTGAGGGGTTATCAAAACTGATAGGAAATAAAATACTGCCATTCCTATGTAGTTTTTGTTTATAACGCAATAGAAGGCTGCGACAACAAAGAAAACTGTTATAGATTCCAATGAGCCTACCGATGAGGATATGAAGAATACAAATGGAATTACTCCATAAAAAGATGCCATAACAGTTGCCGCCGTAACACCATGCTTTTTTCTTATTATGCTAAAAATCAAAGCTACAACGCCTAGATCAGCAATAACACCAAATAGCTTAATGGTTGTGGCAATCGCAACAGTCTTGTCAAGTATAGTGATGCCAGGTATTTGAGCGACGCCTCTACCAAAAAGCCCTGCAAGTGATAGAATATATGTAGCACCTGGAAGGAGGGAGGAGTCTGCAAATTTATCTAGGAAGTATATAGGCCCGTGGTCGGCAAGGAAAGATGCGTACGCCACATTATTAGCAAGATCAAAACCAAAATAAACAGTTTTAATCGTGTCTGCTCCAGATATAATGGCAATTGTTAGTGTAATTACTAGGCGTATAATAACTGCAGTAGAAAGTGCAATAATTATGCCAAGCCTGCGTTTATTACTAATTGCCTTGAAAAGCTTATTCTCCTTTATGAGCACACCTTCAACGTTTACCTCACTAGCAAGACTCCTTGCGCGAAGCATATAGAATATGTAACCTAATAGAAGAGAACCAATTCCACCTAGTATTAAATAAACGAGATTTAATTGCGAGGACTCGCCAAAAACAGTTGAATATAAGGTATAGAGACCTAAAATTTCGCCGTTTTCTCCTGCCTCTTGAGCAGTTACTCTAACTAATGAAATATCTTGCAAGGTAACGTTACTGCAAGTAACAGGATTGTCTTCGGTACCTAGATTAATTGCAAGTGTTGCTTCCCTAACGTTTTCGGTGTGAAAGTAAAATATTCCCTCTGTTTGCGACTGCTTTGCATTGCGCTCTACTGTAGCTTTATCTGAGCCAATATTAAAATCAGGGTTTTCAATAAAGCCTACATACAAACCAACGTAATCTTTATTATCATCATACTTACTCATTGAAGCACTAGTATAGGTATATTGTACCTTATAGTACGAATAAGGCTTTAGAAAAAGCTTTTGAGAGGCGATAGCATAGCCAGCCGCTTGTGTATCAATTTTAAGATAATTAGGAGAACTACCATTGTCGACTATTGAAAATGTGCTAGAAACAACACCACCAGATTGTAAAGACCACATAGACTGTAATTGCGAGAAGGTATCCCCACCGTCTGAACTTTCAGTATAGTCAAAAGCACTGCGCTCGCCAGACTTAAGCACGTTTACGTTATATTCCGAGACTGCATTTGATTTACAGCCACTAAATATAAGGATAGAAAATAAAACAATGAGAAAAACAGGTAAAATTATTCTTTTCATAATAACTCCTAGGTACTTCATCAATGCGCCAAAAATATTTTAATTTGGCGCATTTAAAAACTGAGAATATATGACTAAATAAGGATAAGCATCCAAATGTTGAAGCAAGGTAATAAGAAAGTTAGTAAACTTAATTTGTAGTTCCCTTCAACGATTTCTATATTCCCTTAATTTTAGCAGCTTTACCTGTGCGAGAACGTAGGTAGTAGAGTTTTGCTCTGCGTACACGGCCTCTTCGGATGATTTCAATTCTATCAATCTTTGGTGAATGCATTGGGAAAGTACGTTCAACACCTACACCAAAGGAAATTCTACGAACTGTAAATGTTTCACGAATGCTACCATTCTTTCTAGCAATAACAGTTCCTTCAAAGCCCTGAAGACGTTCTCGAGCACCCTCAATAACCTTAACGAATACCTTAACCGTGTCACCGATGTTGATCTTTGGGAGATCTGTTCTTAGGCTTTCACTTTCAACAATATCAATAATATTTTTTTTCATGGTTCCTCCAAGTAAACCAACAATGTACGTGCGAGTCTTTGTTTTACCTAAAATTGGCATCTCGTATAGGTCCATTGCAAATGCTTTTTAATATTATCAAATAATGATATAGTTTTCAAGTATTTTTACATAAGTATATATAATACACTCAAATACACTCAAATGTAGGTTACTGTTCAGTTAATATTCACACCTAAAAATTAATTCTACTGATAAACTTAAGACTACCTCTCCTCCTCCACTATTTACACAAATTAATATACACTCCCACTCCCTGTGTCTTTTTCGTTACTGTTCACACCACACCTGAATTAATTGTTATTGTTGATAAAGGCAAGACGCATTTCTTAAATTGCCATTTAAAAGAGCTTTTTCCACATATGAAACGCTTATTTCTGTGT
>JAITQU010000057.1 GCA_031288735.1 Christensenellaceae bacterium | reverse complement strand
TAAGAGAAAGCAACACCAAGTCATCTCTTTTCGAAGTACAACCAGTATAGAGTACTTATGTAACACTATGGGCATCATTGAAGCACTTGTTGCACATGAGAAAAATCTTTTTGCGTGTTACTGAGATCTTTGATCGCTAATCTTTATACTTTGGAATGCAAACATATCCAACTCGGCGATGTTATTAAAACATTGCCTTTTTTTCATATGGGGTGTTGTGAACAGTAACAGCGAATCATTATGGATTCGCTTTAATTCTAGTTAATTTAGTTATGAACAAATATTTATTGTATGAAACTATGTTAATGACATACCTAACTCATATAGCGATTCAGATTAATCTATTATCTTACCTCTACCAACAATGTTTTTAATGGCTTCAAACGATTCAACACTTAAGTCGTGTTCTATCTTGCAAGCATCCTTTGAAGCAATAGTTTCATCAACACCACATAAAATTAAAAATCTGGTTATAACTGTATGTCTTTCATAAATGGATTTAGCTCTAGTTAATCCAGATGTTGTTAGTAGTATGTGGTTGTCTTCATCGATTGTGATATACCCAGCTGTTTTAAGAATTTTCAAAGCACGAGTAACAGATGGCTTAGAAAAGTTTAGTTCCGTAGCTACTTCAATTGCATGAACTCCAGAATGGCGTTTGGTCAGTAGATAAATTGTCTCTAAATAATCTTCGCCAGATTCGTAAATTGTCATAACTCTCCTCTAAAGTGACGTACTCCCGCCGACTAACGCCTACGGCGTTTGAGTCGGGTCTTCTTGGGAACTCGCACTTACGGCAGGATGTTTTACCAAGCTATCCCCGTGCGTCCCACGGTTCGATGTAATGCGCTATGAAGTGAGTAATCGAAGACCTTTCGCGCCGAATGATTATTATTATCCAAGTCCACTCGAAAATCAGACCTCCCTTATATGCACTGATTCTATCACAAATCCTAAAAGTGCCAATACAGGACGGTCGAACAAGGTGTGCGATTCATCTCACCGCCTAAAGAGGCGGGAGACCTTTCACACATAAGGTTAAAAATTCTATTTTTTAGTCTCATCAATAAGTTTATAATTAAGTGAAATATTTTTAACACTTCTAATACCAGTAAGACATCCGTCTTTGGATTTATAGGCTTGACTAGCTAAAATTGTTTCGAGGTTAGAAGCATTTAATCTAAATCTAAACTTGTCCTCAACGTCTTTAAAGATTTCAAAAACTTTCATTCCTATAGCTTGCGAAACATTATCGCGAACTGTATCTTGGATGTCGGCGGAGCTTGCAATTTTCAAAATAGCTCGAATTCCTTTCTGGCATGCCCATTTTGTGTTATATCCTTCACTATGTCCTACTATTTCACCGTTTGCTGATTTAATGCGAAATCTAAATTTGCTTTCAGCATCAAGGTAAATAACAATAGAGCCAGGCTTGATTGGAGATGATACATCAACTTTGCTATCTAAATCGCCTGTGCCTTCAACTGACAGATTATTGTTTTCTTCGTTGTTCATAAATAAAAAATCTCCTTTAAAGTTTGCTATATTTTGGTTATAAGTATACAATAAATTTCAAACGCTAATCATTAAAATGTTTGTGAAATTAAGCTAATTAATGTTTTGAATGTTGTGAAAATTATACATTTACAGTGTTGTAAGATTACAAAGCAAACATTATGAAGTCAAGTTTTGAATAGAAATTTGAAATATTGAGGTTTTGGAATTATCTATTGTTTTGTTGCATCTATAAGATTGTGATTAAGTGCTATATTTCTAAGACTCTTAATACCATTATAGCAACCATCCTTGGATTTATAGCCTTGGCTAGCTAGAATAGTATTTAAATTTGCAGCCTTTAACCTAAATCTAAATTTGTCATCTGTATCTTTATAAATTTCAAAAACAGACATACCAACCGACTGACGTGCATCGTAGCGAATTGTATCTAAAACATCAGCATCGTTTGCAATATTAACAATGGCGCGTATAGCATTTTTGCAAGATGCTTTAGCTTTATATCCTTGACTGTGTCCCACTATATTACCATTCGAGGATTTAATTCGAAACCTAAATTTGTCGGCAGTGTCAAGGTAGATCATTATAATTCCAGGACGTGTTGCGGAAGAGATATCTGTTTCATCAGTATCAAATGAAATAACTTCTTCACTTTCAACAATGACTTCATCTGGTTTAACTGGCTTGATATGCGGAGCTATTGGTTGAATTTCCACTAAATTGTCCACTTGATCTTCTTTCGTTTCATCTTCATTAGTAAACACTCCATCTCCAGCATCATCGGACTCGGGAATGTGCAGTAGTTCATTATCTTCATCGGCAAGGGAATCGTTGTTTTTAACTGTTGAAGAGAACAGTTGGGAGTCTTCATAAACCTTTGGCTTGGCTATTTCTGCTTTCTCAGTCTCACTTTGCTCTTTTGTAACTTTTTTCGATTTTTTACTGGACAAATGTATAACTATAATTAAAACAATAATAACAAACAAAGCGGCTATTATGTAATAAAGGTTATTTCCCATCAATAAAAAATTTTTTATGTCTTCAAGAAATGCCATACCAACGCCCTCCAAATATACAAATATATTATAACATAAAAAGAGCTATTGAACACGTTTCTTTTTCATGAAATTTTTCATTCGCTCATCATGATTTAGAATAGATTTCCTTATCCGTAACGACTGTGGTGTTACTTCTAATATTTCATCTGTTTCAATAAATTCTATGCATTGCTCTAACGACATTCTTTTAGGTGTTTCTAGTCTTAGTGCCTCATCACTACCAGAAGCACGCATATTTGTTACATGCTTTCTTTTGCAAACATTAACTACTATGTCATCCTGTTTAGGAGAGATACCAACGACCATTCCTGCATAAACAGGTGTTCCTGGGACTATAAATAAAATTCCTCTACTTTGTGCATTAAATAATCCATATGTTACTGCCTCTCCCGTCTCATATGCAACTAAAGCCCCATATTGTCGTGTCGAAATGGCTTTCTTAATGGGCACGAATGAATCAAACAATCCATTAATTATTCCTTCGCCATGCGTATCAGTGACAAACTCGCTTTTATAACCTAATAAGCCTCTTTCTGGGATTAAGAATTCTAACTTAATTCTGTTATTGAAAGGGTTCATTGAAACTAATTCGCCTTGTCGCTTGCCCATTTTTTCCATTACCACACTAACACAGTCATCGGGTACTTCTATTAAAATGCGCTCTACAGGCTCACATAAACTCCCATCTATGGTTTTAAATATAACACGTGGCATGCTTACCTGAAACTCAAAGCCTTCTCGTCTCATAGTTTCGATAAGGATTGAAAAATGAATTTCTCCTCTCCCTGATACAATAAAGGTATCGCTTGCATCCCCAGGCTCCACTCTGAGCGAGACATCCTTTAACGTTTCCTTATAAAGTCTTGCACTTAAGTGTCGTGATGTTACAAATTTGCCTTCTCTGCCTGCAAATGGACTATTGTTAACAGAAAATTGCATTTGGAGTGTGGGCTCAGATATTTTAACGAAGTTTATCGGTTCTACAAGCTCAGGTGCACATATCGTCTGACCTATAGTAACATTTTCGAGCCCGCTAAATGAAACAACATCCCCTACACTAGCATTATCAGTTGTTATACGATTGAGTCCCGAAAATTGATAAATATTTGTTATTTTAGATTTAAAACTTTCATTAGAATGGAAATTACAGACCACCACTTCCTGGTTAACTTTCATTACACCTCTCTCAATTCTACCTATCGCAATTCTACCCACGTAGTCATTGTAGTCTATTGCAGAAACTAATACTTGCAGGAATCCATCAGGATCACCACTTGGTGGATCGATGTATTTTATAATTGTCTCAAAAAGTGGTACTAAATTTTCTGACTGGCAGTCAGGACTATACGATGCAGTACCTGCTCTACCTGAACAGTAGATAATCGGACTTTCAAGCTGTTCATCATTTGCATTTAAGTCTAATAATAGATCGTAAATTTCATCAAGCACTTCAGCTAGTCTTGCATCCGCTTTATCAACTTTGTTAATGACAATTATAACCTTGTGTTGCATCTCTAAGGCTTTACTGAGAACAAACCTGGTTTGCGGCATTGGTCCTTCATAAGCATCTACAAGGAGAACTACACCATTAATCATTTTTAATACTCTTTCAACCTCTCCAGAAAAATCTGCATGTCCTGGTGTATCTACAATATTGATTTTAACATCATTATAGATACAGGAGGTGTTTTTTGCTAAAATTGTAATGCCTCTTTCTTTTTCTAACGGATTGTTGTCCATAACACAGGTCTCAACAATCTGATTTTCTCTAAACATTCCACCTTGCCTTAGCATCCCATCTACTAGTGTAGTTTTGCCATGGTCAACGTGAGCAATTATCGCTATATTTCTAAGATCCTCTCTTATCATTTTTTCTCCTTTTTGTAAATTAAATTTGAATTCTCGTATAAAATTAAACACTAATTAGAAATAATATCTAATCAGTATGCTATAAGTATTTTAAAGTAAATTATTTTGTAAGTTAGAGACTTTCTCTGTTTACTCATGAAAACATTTAGAAGCCATTTTTGAACTTTATGTTTATAGAAGACAGTCTAAAATTTAAAATTCATAAAGCTTGTAAATCAGGCTTTTTAAAGCATTTCTAAATAATTAACTTTTCTTTGTCTACTTAGATAAGTATTTAAGCAAAGCCGTATCTAAAATATTGGCACTTTTATTATTAAAACCAACAAGCTATTTCTAAAAAACGAAATTTTCGTTACAAACTACTGAAATTCATTAAAAAATGTAAAAATGTCTTTCATAACAAAACGATCTTAAGTTCTAGGGAACACTTATTTCTACACAAGTCCAATCACTTGATCCGAACAGGTAATACAACTCACTTTGCTCCGCTGGATCCTCATTATATTCGCCAAATTCGCCTCTATTGTTAACTGCTCTTATATATACCTTCCATTCACCAGGTCCAAAATTAAATTTAAACCCCAGGAGAGTGTTAACAGGCATAATTCTATCATTAACATCGCTTTGCAAAAGCTCATATTCTAATGTTCTTCCAGGACGGACAACACATACTTCATAAAATATTATTTCAGATGCTTTTCCACCATAATAGTAGGTAACATTCTCCCATATCTCACCATAAATGCCATAGTATTTCAAAGCACCATCAAATTTGACACCAATCAAAACATTTTTGCTCTTTGGTGAGTGTAATTTTATTGCTGGTATATTAAAAATGCTCCACTCTGAATAATCACTATCTAATTTTTCGTTTTTAGAATACGTTTTTATTCTAAACTCCAATTTGCCTTTCACTCTTGGGATGCTTATTTTTGAAGATTTAACGTCAATTTCTGTTATTGTATCTCCCAAGATCTCATACTTGTACTGTACATTATATCCTATTGCTCTATTAATAGCATTCCACTTTAAAGTGACTGTAAGATTTCCGTTATCTGCTGGAATTTCTTCTAAAACAGCAACTGGTGCTAAAAGCTTTTTTGTAATACCAGTACCTAAAACAACTCCCGTAGCAACTCCAGCTAAGACAAACAAAACAATGAAAATAATGATCGCTATCTTTGCTACTTTACTATCTAAAAGTTTTCGCATTTTTTTATCGCTTAAACAATAACCTAAATTATGTTAATATAAACAAAGCATATTTCGTTATTTAATATCATCGACACTAGCAATCTAGCGTTTCTAAGATAATTTGATTACTATATCTTTGGTACTAATATTTTAGCAAGCCTTGCAAAGCGTGGTAATCCGTTTTCTAGTGGGGCCTTGCTTTCTCCTTGTATTAATGGAAGTGCATAATCAATGAACTCTTTTTTTAACCATGTACCATCTGGGGTGATCCATTCTAATGGGACTTTCTTTTCAGTATTTGCAGCAAGAGCAACATCTATAAGTGTTGGCACACATTTATAAACACCACTGCTTGAATCATCTCTTACAAACACAACCATTTTGTCAGTTTCGCCCGCGCAAGCAGCTTTGACAGCCATTTGCCCAGCAGTGAATGCTTCTTCAACATCAACAGCACTAGCAAGATGCGCTGCGCATCGTTGCATAAGACTAAACTCGATTGCTCTAACCTTGCAGTTAAGTTTGTTTTTAACAAGATTTGCAAGTGATACGGCAAGACCACCGAGCTGAGTGTGTCCAAAATTATCTTTGGAGGCTGAGAGCGTAGCGAGAGTTTCTGCAATGTAGCGACCGTCTATGTCCTTAATTCCTTCAGACACAGCAACTATACATTTGCCTTGACTATTTTCTGTTACGTTTCTAACACTCTCTAAGAACTTTTCAATATCGAATGGTAATTCTGGTAGATAAATAAGATCAGCACCTTCCCCGCCTGTTGCCGATGCTAGCGAAGCAGCGGCGGTAAGCCAGCCAGCGTTTCGCCCCATAATTTCTACAATCGTTACCTGTCCACTATTATACACGGTAGCATCAAGATTGAGTTCCATCATTGTGGTAGCTACATACTTAGCAGCACTACCATAACCAGGACAATGATCTGTTCCATACAAATCATTATCAATTGTTTTAGGAACACCAATTATGTTGCAGTTATAACCGCTTGAAAGTAGATACTTCGAAATCTTATTGCAGGTGTCCATGCTATCATTTCCACCATTGTAAAAGAAATAGCGAACATTGTATTTTTTGAAAACCTCTAGTATTCTCTTATAGTCAGTATCATCAACAGATGCATCTTTTAATTTGTATCGAACTGATCCCAAAGCTGATGATGGTGTGTTTTTTAATAACCATAATTCATTTAGATCCTCTTTAGAAATATCATAGAAATTTTCATCTAATATTCCCTTTATGCCGTGTTGTGCACCATAAACAGCAGTAATGTTTTTTTGCTTTAGTGCCTCAATAAATACACCAGCAGCACTGGAATTAATAACAGACGATGGACCACCAGACTGACCAAATACACAAGTTCCTACTAAATTCTTCATAGATGAATCTCCTAACTGATTACGATTTTTTGAATGCTCAACAGTGTTTCTTTAAATTTTGATTTTTAACATGTCAAAGCGAAAGCATTGATTTAATTAAAAATTTTTTGTTACATCAAAAAATTTGCGTTTAATATCAAAATATAAGTTTTTTGTGTTTTTTTCTTATATATTGTATTAAGGCCAAATTTCTAAAATTTTTTAAATCATATTTGTTTCGCTTTTATGATTAAGTTTAACATATTTTCGTTACTTATTTCAACTAAATCTAACTCTAAAAAATCTAAGCTTTTAGAAATGTAGAATGTACAATGAATTGTCGCAGAAAATTGAAAATTTTCAGACCGTCAAAGAACATAAATTTCCCTCATATGTCTCATAAGAATTGCAACCTTTGTGTATAAAACGTGGCATCGAATTTATATAGGCAACCTCTAAAAACCTCCTAGTGTTTCGCTATGGACTTACTTGAGTGAGTTTCAGCTAAACCGTGTATTTCTCGAAAACGGATACCCTTACTACTGGTTTCAAGTACACACATTTTCATTATTTAGTTAAATATGGTATAATATAATCATTAAATTAGAGGTGAAATTAAATGCATAATTTTTTTGGTGATGATATTCAGTTTAAGACCATTGATCAAATTGGGGATCCATTAGTCAAGCTAAATAAAAATATAGACTGGGAAATATTTCGCACACCTATTGAGACTAATATACATAAGGATAGAAGCAAAGGTGGAAGACCACCATATGATGCTATCCTTATGTTTAAGATCGTAACACTCCACCAATTGTATGGGCTATCTGATTTAAGCACTCAGTTTGAAATTAACAATAGACATAATTTTATGCGTTTCTTAGGACTCAATCAGGATATAGCGCCAGATTGCAATACGATATGGGTGTTCAAAGAAGCTCTTAAAAAAACAACCTTGATCGTACATTGTTTGATTTGTTCAATAAAGTACTAGAAGAAAAGAATATAATTACACATAAAGGTAGTATTATTGATGCTACATTTGTTACCGTCGACAAGAGACATACAACAAAAGATGACAATCAGAATCTAAAAGATGGGGTAGAACTTGAAGATTTTAACAAAAAACGCGAAGAAAGGCTCGAAAAAGGTGAAATAACATCAAGAAATAACGTTGTAGCTCAAACAGACATGGATGCAAGATGGACAAAGAAAAATGATGATTCTTACTTTGGATACAAAGATCATATTAAGTGCGACAGCGATAGCAAGATCATTACAGATTTTTCTGTTACAGATGCAT
>JAITQU010000192.1 GCA_031288735.1 Christensenellaceae bacterium | reverse complement strand
GAATTAATTGTTAATGTTGATAAATTCAAGACGCATTTCTTAAATTGCTAGTTAAAAGAACTTTTCTGCATTTGAAACGCTATTGATGTGTCTTTTCCCGCTAAAGTGCTGACCTTTTTTCAAACATCTACAAAGGATGGACAGTGACCATGTTTTTCCATATGGGGTGTGAACAGCAACTCTTTTTCATATGGGGTGTGAACAGTAACCAATTAATGTTACTGTTCACACCTCATATGGAAAAACACAGTTATTGTCCGTCCGATGCATGATGTTTTAGCAAATGTCAGTGTTTTAGCGGATAAGTCACAATATGATCGTTTCAAATCCAGAAAATGCTCTTCAAAATAGCAATTTTTGAAATTTGTTTTAGATTTAGGTCATTAACAATTAAGTTGTTGTTCCTTTCATATGGGGTGTGAACAGTAACAAATTTTCAAGATTTTTTCAAAATACTATCCAGGTGGTGAGCTAACAGTAATTTTTACATTCTACACATTATTCCCAAATGCAATGTATTTTTGTAGTTGATATTTTTGAAAAAGTGAGTATAATTATTACATACACGATAAAAATTCACACAAGGGCATCAAGGAAACGGAATTTATTGTCATCGTATAAACGTTTAATAGCGGTCAGTTGTATAATTAATTGTCGTTTTTCAAAGATTCGTCTTGTTGTGAAGAATTCCTGTTTTTCATATTTAGTGATGATTTAATTTGCGCACGTTGTGTATACGATTCTCTATAAATAGATGAATATTAACAGCATTGTATTGCCACATTGCTTCAATGCTTGCCTAATAAAGAATGTCGAAAGGTAAAATGTATGACAAAATATAAAGCAGTAGACTTGTTCGCTGGAATAGGCGGAATACGACTCGGTTTTG
This sequence comes from Christensenellaceae bacterium, assembly GCA_031288735.1. Lineage (GTDB taxonomy): Bacteria > Bacillota > Clostridia > Christensenellales > DTU072 > JAITQU01. The sequence goes on along the minus strand of JAITQU010000192.1, from coordinate 15,761 downwards.
AGAATGCGTTCGGCGCAGAAATTGAAACTGTTTTTGTGTGCGAATGGGATGAAATGGCAAAAAGGACGTATAAATTTAACTTTGGCGATGTCCCAATTGCTGGTGATATAACACAAATAGACGAGATGGAGGTGCCCAGCTTTGATATATGTCTCGCTGGTTTTCCTTGTCAGGCGTTTAGTTTAGCTGGGCAACGGAAAGGCTTTAATGACGATTATAAGGGCTTGTCCAGGGGAACGCTTTTCTTCGATGTGGTGCGAATTTGCCATTATCACAAACCAAAAGTCATATTCTGCGAAAATGTGAAAGGATTGTCTATTCATGATAAGGGACGAACATTCGATATTTTAATGGGGACATTGAGAGAGATCGGTTATGTAGTGTATACAAAAGTATTGAATAGTCGTGACTTTGGAGTTCCACAAAACAGAGAAAGGATCTACATAGTGGCATTTCGATCGGATATCGACTCGTCTACTTTCGAATTTCCTGTACCTACCGATTCGTCAAAGCGACTGCGCGATATCATAGAAAGAACACCTGTGTCTTGCAAATATTATTTGAGCGAAACATACATGGAAACGCTCATACGGCATAAGCAACGTCACCTAGCAAAGGGTAATGGTTTTGGATATGAAATACGCGATTTGAACGATGTAGCAGGTGCCTTAGTGTGCGGTGGCATGGGTAGAGAGCGAAATCTAATCATCGATAAAAGGCAGGAAGAGCTTACTCCTAAAACACACATAAAAGGTGAAATAAATAAAAATGGTATCCGGAAGATGACGCCTAGAGAGTGTGCTAGGTTACAAGGCTTTCCTGAGAGTTATGCACTGGTGCTTTCGGATGTTCATTTATATAAACAATTCGGAAACACTGTTACCATACCAGTTATAGAAGCTATCGCAAGAAAGATTTTTGAAGTGTTGTATTCATGTTGAAAGGAAATAAGGGCGAATGGAGCGAAATATACGTTTTTTTTAAATTATTGGGTGATGGTAGAATTTATGCGGCTGATGACCGCTTGAAACAAATAGAAAAATTGTATTTTCCAATAGTCAAAATTATTCGCGAAGAAGAGACTGGAACGCAATATGAATATGTTATTGCCGATTCGGGTCGAATAAAATTAATGCACGATGGAAATTGCATTGCAAACTTTGCTGCGATGGAGTTTGCTGACCAGGCACGCGAGCTTTTCAAATCCATTGCGAAAGTTAGCAAGAATTCGGCGTTTTCGGTTGAAAATATCGAAAAATTCATGTTCGACATTAAGTGCCAAAAGATCAAAGCTCCGCCGCCTAGTACCGAAAATGGAAGACATAGCAAAATCGATATCACGATGCAAATACATGATCCAAACACTAACCTCGAACTTGTGAGAGGATTCTCTATTAAATCCGAACTTGGAGAGCCACCAACATTACTCAATGCGAGTAATGCGACTAATTTTATATATGAGGTTCAAGGTTTATCAGATGATGAAATTGCGACAATTAACGCAATCGGCACAAAAAGTAAAATTAAAGACCGAATGCACGCTATAAGGACCAAGTCTAACGTGTTTTCTTTTTATAAAGTTGCTGATGAAACATTTGAAGCGAACTTGGAAATAGTGGACAGTAGACTTGCAGAATTGTTGTCATATGCAATAGTACATTATTACATTGATGGAGTAACTCGTTGTACTGATATCGTTGAGTTGCTAATAAAAGACAATCCGCTCGACATTCTTAATCCACACAGTTATTATTCTACAAAATTCAAGAAGTTTTTGGCATCAGTAGCTCTTGGTATGATTCCTGCAACTCCATGGGATGGGTGCGACGAGGCATCGGGAGGATACATTATTGTTACGCGCTCGGGCAAAGTGCTATCCTATCACATTCGCAACCGTGACAACTTCGAGGAATATTTGTTGCAGTCAACCAGGTTTGAAAAGGCATCCTCAGGACGCCACAAATTTGCATCACTATATAAAACTTGCGATAAAACTCTCATTAAACTTAATATGCAAATTCGTTTCATGCGATAAAACTATCAAGCTAAATTCTCAAGTATTAAGCAATCTTTAGTTCCCTGTAGAATTTTTTAACTAACTGGTTATGGAGTTAAAACCTATTGACTAACCGCACAGACATGACACCACCAAATAGCGTTGCGAAGAGGCTAACTGCCTACTCTGACGGCCTGAAAATTTCTAGCTTTAAGCGATAGTCCATACTGAAATATAACAAAAAAAATTAATTGTTGACAAATAGGAAGACAACATATACAATCAAAAATTATGTTCTTTGTCGGTCTGAAAATTTTCAATTTTCTGCGACAATTCATTTTACTTTCTACACTTCAAAATTTGCTAAAAAAACATTAATCTAAATTGTTGACATGAATTTAAAGATGTTGTATGATAATAAAACACGTTGCGGGGTGGAGCAGCTGGAAGCTCGTCGGGCTCATAACCCGAAGGTCATGTGGTTCAAATCCCATCCCCGCATCCAGAAAACATAATAGAGCAAGGTAACGCAACGGATTTTTGTAATTCGAAGGATGTGGAGAGATACACAGTCTTAGGAAGCGATCACATTTGTTTTTTTAGATACCATTATAAAGATTGAGGCGGCGTAGCTTAGTTGGTTATAGCGGCCGGTTCATACCCGGCAGGTCGTTGGTTCGAATCCGACCGCCGCTACCACAGTATGGCCCCATAGTCAAGTGGTTAAGACATCGCCCTTTCACGGCGGGTACAGGAGTTCGAATCTCCTTGGGGTCACCATATGGGAGCATAGCTCAGCTGGGAGAGCGCTTGCCTTACAAGCAAGATGTCACAGGTTCGAGTCCTGTTGTTCCCACCATTTCTTTAAACAAACATGACTGCAGTAAGGTATTTTATTAACAGCTAATAGCATATCGTAAGTTAACGCATTAAAAGTTTATAGTGACACTGTGCTAGAGCGACTTTCTTAGAGATAAACATCAAATAGTATTTGCAAAAGATTGTTTGAAAAACCGAATGAAAAATCTTTAATTAAATTCACACGATAAAAATTTTAATATTTTGAAAACACAAAGTTAAAGACTAATTATCCACAAATGCCAATCAACTATTAAGAGTGTGCAAAATCCAACAACAATACGAATTTGTTATAAGCAATTTAATAACTTTAATAATGGCAGTTCTTCGTGGGGATGTTTTGGATTCGACCGGCAGTGTAAGTGGTCGGATAGCGTGCCGAATTCCTGTGTTCGTAAAACCAGGGAAAAAAATTAAATGCTGAAAATAACAATTTTGAGCTAGCTGCTGCATAGCAGTCGCCAGACCTATGACCTGCGAATAGCAATCTGGCGTGGTTTAGCAGGGACCCGCATGTGGGAGTGTTTCGGACCACAAACGGAATTAGAAGCTTGGTCAAATCATTGTCTGCCAATTGACGGTGATGAGACGACAAATAAGAATAGGCTACGCACGTAGAAGTCTTGCTAGGTGCCTGACGACACAGGGGTTCGACTCCCCTCATCTCCACCACACAATAATACACACTGTAAAAAAACCATTGTCATGGTTTTTTTATTTGCTGTTAGTTTTTCACTGCGTCATGCTACATTTAGATGACAAGAATTATCAATATCTGAAATGAGAGACTCGGTGAAATTTAAAAAGACTCACTAAATGCATTAGTTTTTAAAGAACATAGTTAAGTTTTAAATTTTGAGAATGCTATATTTCAAAAGAGCACATTATTTCATTTATTTTTCTCTAACATAAGTATTTGCGCTTTTAATACTTTTTCTTGCTGCTCATTTCTTGGCAGATGAGAAAGTCCGACCTGCCAAAAAGAACCAGGGTAATCTCCAGTCATTGTTTTAGGAAGGACTTTAATATCAATCAACACTGGTTTCGTTGAGGCTTTTGACAATTCTAAAGCATTACGAAGTTCATCTGGGGTTCTTACCGTATATGCTTCACATCCGTAAGATTTTGCATTCATCGCAAAATCGATTGGAATAAAGGGGCTACTTGCCGTGGCGTTATATCTAAACTCTGTTGCTAAACTCTTTATGCCTTTGCCCATCTGTAGATTGTTTATACATCCAAACCCACCATTATCAAAGACTAAAACGACAATTTTTAGTCCTTCCTGAATCGCAGTGACTAGTTCACTATGGAGCATAAGATAACTACCATCACCCACAAATGAATAGACTTCTTTTTCAGGGCACGCAATTTTACTCCCTAAGGCACCAGCAATTTCATAGCCCATACATGAATACCCATATTCCATGTTATACGCATAGAGACTGTCAGTGGTCCACATTCTTTGCATGCAACCAGGCAGACTCCCCGCCGCTCCTACTACTATCGCATCTTTTGGTATAAGTTCCTTAGTTATAGCAAGAGCTTTTGTCTGAGTTAGTTTACTCCCACTTGCAATTTGAAAATCAGAGACTGTTGTTTGAGTTTGATATTCAACCTCGGTAATTAAGTTTTTAGAGTAGTCAATTGAGGAAAGTCTTAAATATTCAGTATCCCATTCTTTGCGAGCGGATGCTATTTCTTCTGTGAATGATGAAGTGTATTTTGTTAGACGTGAGGTAATAAGCTCAAGAACAGATTTAGCATCACCTATTAAGCGGATAGCATCTAACTTAGATCCGTGAAAAACACTAGTATTTATGCTAATCACATTTGCATTTGAAAATAAAGTTTTTGACGATGTTGTAAAATCTGAAAAGCGAGTTCCAACACCGATAATAAGATCGGCGTTTAAAGCTATTTGATTTGCAGCAGAGTTGCCCGTAACACCTATTCCTCCAAGATTATATGGATGAGAGCTAGGAAGAGTACTTTTCCCAGCCTGTGTTTCGGCTAATGGAATTTTGCATTGCAATGAAAGCTTTGCTAATACATTTCCCGCCTCACTATACCTAGCTCCACCGCCGACTATTAGTAGAGGATGCTTAGATGCCATTATTAACATAAGTGCTTCTGAGAGATCCTCATCGCTACATACTGTTCTAGGAATGCGATGAACGCGCTTTTTAAATAGTGATTGGGGGAATTGGTATGTTTCTCCTTGAACATCTTGTGGCAGTGCCAAAGCAACACTCCCAGTCGATGCAGGATCTGTCAAAACACGAAAAGCGTTCAAGAGTGCCGATTCAAGCATTTCGGGACGAGAAATTCTGTCGAAGTACTTTACGACAGGACGAAAAGAATCATTGGTAGTTATGTTAGGATCATAGTCGCGTTCTAATTGCTGTAATACTGGATCAGGATTTCGAGTTGCATATGTGTCCCCTAATAGCAACAAAAGCGGTATGCAATTAATTGTTGCCATTGCAGCTGCTGTTACCATGTTAGCAGAGCCCGGTCCAATACTTGAAATGCAAGGTAGAATTTTTCGTCTATTGTTTTGTTTAGCAAAAGAAGCCGCAACGTGTGCCATACCTTGCTCGTTCTTGCCTTGATAAACTTTTAGCGAATGGTCAGTCATAGCTAATGCCTCACCTACTCCAAGCACGCAACCATGACCAAATAAAGTAAAAACACCAGGAATGAATTTGCTCTCAACACCATCAAAACTAACATACTGATTATCTAAAAATTTCACTATAGCTTCGCCAACTGTCATTTTAATATAACTCCTAAATCTCGAAAAATACCGCTTATTAAACAATCACAGTTTTGCGCTTAATTTGCGTGAATTTTAACACTAATAATTAGTCTAAATTTAATAACCACGAATAATTTGGATCATCTGTCCTTGTATTGCGCCATGGGTTGCCATCTAAATGGCGAATCATCCAACAACAATACATCGGATAGCCAGGTGCAGTAACCTGAGCGTGAGTGTATCCGCCTTTAAACAAGCCAGCACTACCATCTTTAATAGTATGTGCCACGTCTCCTATAAAGCATGCGCCAAATCCCTCGGGCCTCTCAAACCTATAGTAATAAACCTCTGGCTGTGGATGATGGTGAGGAATATAGCTCCACCATCGACCTGTCCTAGCGTATACCTCGCCAATAACCATATTAGAATAAGGAGCTGTTTCATAATCAAATATTGTAACAACATCGCGCACAGCAGTATTCTCCCATTTTCCACTGCAGCTTATAAAGGAATTTATGTTTTCAGCAGTATAAAGCTTATATTGAAAAGCATTACTATTAAGAGTTGATTGTAAGAGTATTTCACTATCAGCACTTGAAGAAATATCTACTTGCATGTCTCTTGGTATATGCAAGCATACTGGAGAATCTGAAAACATGTTTTTTCTTTCAGCTAATGTTTTTTTATTGTCATAGGAGAAAGATACAGCCCCCTTTATTAGCAAAATTGCTGTTTCCATTTTGGGAGAATACACACACAAGGTTTTTCCACTTCTTACATGGTGTATAGAAATGTCTTGCAATGCAAAAGAAGTTTTGCCTGTCATTTTTGATATTGTCTTTTTACCAGTGGCATCAAAATTTGGATAGATGAACATTTAAAGCTCCTAAGCGTTTGATAATGAGGATTCGCGTCGAGATGCTAACTCTCTAGTAATCTGTGCTTTCTTTTTACCTACTATATCATACCAGAAAACTGGGATCATACTAAGGAGAACGCTTATACCAGGAATAATGGAAACTAGAGAAAACATTGCAATTCGTTGCATTTCTGAGAGATCTAATGCAGCTATCACAGCCTTTTCGCTGTAGATTTGAGCAGGGTCAAGCTCTATGATAATATATGAAATCACTATCATGCATGTTGCAAGAGCATTAGCAAGTTTGTTTACAAATCCCTGACAAGCTGAGCTAAGTGCAGTGTCACGAAACCCAGTTTTCCATTCCATATAATCTAGAGAATCGCCTATCATTGCATAGGAAGTGATGTTTAATGCGCCTAAAGGTACGCATTGTATTATGATAAACGGAATGCAAGCATATGTTGCCCAGTTAAATCCTTTGACAATATTTAAAAGTCCCATCATGAGAGTAAAGAGACTAGCAATAAAACCACAAAATGATGTCACTATTATTATCTGCTTGTAATTAAAACGTTTATAAAGAGCTGGCATCAGCAACATGGAACCAAACATTCCAATCGCAGATGCAATTTGGAAAATAACACTAACAGCACTTACAGATCCAGCAACAGCTGCCGTCATTTCTTCTTGAGTTAGATCTGAAAGGTCACGACCTATGTAGAAAGCATATCGTGCTACATGAATTGCGGCACCTTGTACTAGATACCTCCCGCTAGCAAGGATACCCATAATTACTACAATCATCAGAGGTTTGCATTTTAGAATACGCATAAGAGTTCCTGGCTGAGATGAGTCCCGTTTTTTCTTATCAGGTAGTTTAACCCTTTCGTTCACTCTAAAATACGCTAAAATATATAAGGCAATACCTATTATAGAACAGATTAATGATATCGTAAAATAGCGTCGTTTTTCTAGCTCCGTCTCAGCTAGGCCAGATAACATGCTAGGCAAAACAAACCCTAATACAAAAAACAGAGCAGTCGGGAGTGCGGAGCCTATTGCATTAAGAGTACGTCCAAAGGAAATGACGCTCGCTCTTTCGCCTGGTTGAGGGGTCATAACGTTTGGAATGCTCCAAAATGGAACATCTGCAACAGTATAGATCATCCCCCAAAGCACATAGACAATTGCAACGAATGCCATGACGCCACCCTTTGAAATTGAAGGAAAGAACATTTGCGGATCGCAAAACATTATAAAAGAAAGGACACCTATTGGTAATGCAGCATACAAAATATAAGGCTTCATTTTCCCACGTTTTGGCGAAACACGATCGACAATCATACCCATCAATGGATCATTTATGGCATCCCATACTCTTGCAAGGAGCATTAGTAGTAAAACAAAAATAAGTGGCGTTTGAAGGACATTAATATAAAAGTCAGCAACAAAGCTTGACATGACTGCGTAGATCATCCCTTGACCACAGGCAGCGATTCCAAAAATAATGAATTCTTTCTTTGGAACAGATTTTATTTCCGCGATAACATCACTACTTGCTTGTTTTTTCGAGTGAGACTCGGCTGGCAGATCAATGTGATTTTCTCCGTTATTGTTCATAGCTCCTCCGTTCAATCAGTTCATTCACTTGCTATTTTATCACACTGAACCTTTAATTGCAATAGCACCGACCTGACGGTCATGTTGGTCAATTTCAAATTTTATAAAAAATATCAAAAAATTTTTGTGTTAAATTGCTTGATTTGATGAATAGTAACAGTTATAATTAGCATATGCTAACTTAGTAAGCATAACCTAACTTTTATTAATGAAGTTATGGGTATCAAAATACGCTTAAAAGAGTGGAATATCTCTAGAAACGAGGCAAACAGATGCGTGATAAAATTAAAAATTTAATAAAATTATATTGGAAACGCATATTGATCATTGGTGCTTTCGTTATACTTACGATTATTTCGTTAGCAATAGGCGCACTCGATGTTGTTAATTTTAAGGATCTGTTTGCTGGAAACGAGTTGTCTTGGAAAATATTGTGGACGAGTCGTGTGCCAAGGACGCTTGCTATCATTCTGTCCGCATCAGGGCTCAGTGTTGCTGGTCTAATAATGCAATCAATAAGTCGAAACAAATTTATGTCTCCATCTACTAGTGGAACAACAGATGCGGCAGCACTTGGTGTTATTATTGCATTTATAGCCTTAGGTGATCAACCAGGTATAATACAAACAATATTTGCTTTTTTATTTGCACTTATTTCCACAATGGCTTTCATGAGTGTGATTAAGCGACTTAAAATTCGTGAAATTGTTTATATACCCTTGATTGGTATTATGTATGGCGGACTCATTGCAGCATTTACTCAGATCCTAGCTTATCGATTTGAAGCGTTGCAGATGATGCAGGCAATAGGACTTGGTGGGTTTGCTAAGATAGGAAGTTTTGCAACAGTTTATATAATTGTTGTTCCGCTGATATTATCAGTTATATACTCATCACGATTTTCAATAATCGGAATGGGAGAGGATTTTTCTAAAAATTTAGGTCTGAGATATAACCGAGTGGTGTTTGTTGGTCTGTTGCTTATTGCATTAGTTAGTGCATCATCGTTTGTTGCTGTGGGGCAGCTACCATTCATAGGGCTCATTATTCCAAATATGACAGCTTCATTTTATGGTGACAACCTGAAACGGTCTATTATAGACGTAATGTTTTTTGGAGCTGACTTTGTTTTGATTTGCGACATACTAAGTAGAGTTATAATAGCACCATTCGAAATATCGGTAAGTCTAACAATTAGCATTATTGGTGGCATTATATTTGTTATATATATGATAGGAGGGATTAGACATGGTAAGCAATCACAACGTGCGGCGCAGCGGAAGTAAAAAAATGTGCGCATTGTTGTTTTGCGCTCTCTTGATAGCGATAGCTCTATCTGTTTTACTATACATATATTCACGTACATATGCAAAAGCTAATCGAATTGGTTTACAACTAACTAAAAATGCATTTAATTCGATTATGTATAGAACATTACCACACCTCTTAGGGATGAGTGTTTCGGCGATAATAATTGCAGTTGTTAGCTTGTCTTTTCAAACAATCACAGGAAGTCGGCTACTTGTTCCATCTATGATAGGATTTGACTCAGTATTTGTATTTGCACAAACAGTTATAGTCTTTATCCTTGGAGCAGAAAGCAAACTATTTGTAAATCCCTATGTGAATTATTCAATAACAGCTGGCGCAATGATTGCGATATCTATGTGTATGTATGGGATGGTGTTGCGCAAGCGTCGAAACAACATTGTGTTTTTATTGATGCTAGGAATTATTCTGTCAGGAATTTTGCGAAGCAGTGCCTCATATTTACAGGTCATAATGGATGCGAACAGTTATAACCAGGTGAGAGCTGCAACCGCTGTTACAGTAAACAACATGAATGTTGGTAGCATATACCTAGTAGCTCCAATAATGCTTGTAGTGGTTGCCATTGTCATATGTAGACATAGAACATACGATGTGTTGTCACTTGGTGTAGCAAACGCAAAAAATTTAGGTGTTGCCTATGAGAGAGAGGTTAATTTTAATCTTTTCTTGATAGCAATTGGCATGTCAGTGTCTACTGCCCTTATTGGGAGCTTAACATTTTTAGGGCTCTTAGCTGTCAACATCGCTCGCGAAATATTCAAGACGCACAAGCATCTAATTATATTTATAGGCTCGTCATTAGTTGCAGTATTTGCACTTATATTTGGACAAGCTGTTACTGAATTACTACAGGGTGCGGTCCCGCTAACTGTCATAATTGACTTTATAGGATGCGCATACATGTTTTATTTGATATTGAAGGTTAATAAGAAATCATGATTGAGATTAAAAACATAACACAAGCTTATGGAAGAAATAAGGTATTAGACGATGTCAGTTTTGCTATCCATGATAGCGCAGTTACTGCTCTCATCGGTGCCAATGGTGCTGGAAAATCCACACTATTAGGGGTCATAACAAGACTGATCCCTTATATTTCTGGCGAAGTCTACATTGATGAACATGAAATTAAATCTATGAAGACAAAAGAGGTAGCAAAAAAGGTAGCAATTCTCAAGCAAACACACCATTTAGGAGTTAGAGTTGCCGTTCAAGATCTTGTAGAATTTGGTCGATTTCCACACTGTGGTGGTAGATTGATGGATATCGATAGACAGAAAGTTGAGGAATCTATTTCGTTTATGGATCTTGATAATATTCGAGATAGGTACATTGATGAATTGTCTGGAGGTCAAAGGCAGAGGGCATTTATCGCCATGATACTTGCGCAAGATACGCCCTACATCTTTCTCGATGAACCATTAAACAATCTTGATATTAGATATTCTGTAGAAATGATGAAAATCGTTCGTTCTCTAGTACAAGACCTACATAAGACTGTCATCGTAGTTTTGCATGATATTAATTTTGCTGCGGCATATGCAGACTATGTAGTAACAATGCAGGATGGTAAAATTGTAAGTCATGGAAAAGTTGATGAGATAATAACAAAGAATAAACTTGATGGGATATTTGATTATGATTTTAATATAATTGAACACCAAGGAAGAAAGGTTTGTCTATATTTTGACTCAAATGAAAAAGACAGTCTGGCATGAAATGTTGAATTTTGCGTTGCAAAATAACTAAAATATTGAAAAAAATTCATCTTATTATTAATTTTATAGGAGGTAAAATAGATGAAAAAAATATTAACAATTTCTCTTGTGCTAGCACTAGCACTAACAATATTAATGGTAGGTCTTGTTGCCTGCGAGCCGAATCCTGAGGAAGAACCGACAGAAACCTTAGAAAAAGTAAAGGTCGTGGATTTCGATGGCGAGGTTGAGTCTGTAGTAAGTCCTAAAAGAGTTGCAATCTACGACTACGGTATCTTAGATATCTTACACAATGTAGGCTTTGAAAACACGGGGATCGAGCAATTAATCGTTCCTGGAAAGGATACTCTTCCAGTTGATCTTGCTTGGTATAAGGAACAACCCGATGAAAAAGTTGTAAGCGGTGGAAGTCTTTTCTATGTTGATGTCGATGTTTTAGACATAGTAAACCCACAACTAGTCATTTTAGGTGGTCGCGCATTTGGCATGAATAAAGCTGGTGAAAGATTAGGAACAGAAGCAGCCGCCGAATTCAAGAAAAGCACACTTGAACGTTATGCTGATGCTACTTTCCTTAAGCTGACAGTGAACAGTACAAATGCATCACTTACAAAGGATATCAAGAAAAACGTAACGGCACTCGGCTTAATATTTCCTAATTTGAAAGAAAAACTGGATGCTAAGTTAGCAGAAATAACAGTTGGCATAGAGGAGATACATGAAAAAGCATTTTCATCACAAAAAACTGCACTTTTCTGCATGATGGTCTCGGCAGAGCAACTTTCTGTATTCAGTCCTAATAGCCGCTTCGATAGTCTATATGAGGATTTTGGTTTTAGACCAGTTCAGGAGACTTATGCTGATTATACATCACAACATGGCAATGCAGTTAGTCATGAGTATGTTTTAGATCAAAATCCTGATGTAATATTTGTATTAGATCGATCCGCAACAGTGGGTACAGGTGCTGGTTATCAAAACTTTTTGGATAATGCAACCATCAAGGCAACCGATGCATACAAGAGTGAAAATATTTATGTTTTGACAGGAGAGGCATGGTACACTATGACTGGTGGATTTACAGCAACCACTAGAATGATTTCAGATATTAATCAGTTCTTAAACAAACAAGCCGCTTAACGGGATACGACACCCGCACTATCGGCGATAGTATTATTCTCCTGAGAGGTGGCGCAAAATTCCGTTCTTTTGCGTCACCTCTTGCATTATTCAACTTTAACATAACTAATTCTTTAGACGCAAGTCTGATATCTTGACTAAACTTAGTTTTGATCAAGGTTCTCTAAAGAGACCATATTCAAGTTTTCAAAAAGCGTAGGATTATCACTCCTTATTATTTAGTTTGACTTCGTAATATTTCTAGAACTCGTAATATATTTACTTAAATATCATATTTAAAATAGAACAAACTGAGGCTAATCAATTAATATTTTTTGTATTAAAATGAATAGAGAAAATTGATATTAAAAAGCGAATAAAATAGAATTGAAATATAATGTTTGGAGGGAAGTATGTATATTGTCTTTGCTGCTCTTTCAGCCGTTTTTTCTGCTCTAACGGCGATCCTTTCAAAAAGAGGATTAAAAAACATTAATCCAAATCTTGCCGTGTTTATTAGAACTGGTGTTGTTTTGCTCTTTATTTGGGGGATAGTCTTTGCTACAGGTGTGCATACAACTATTCAAAATTTAACAAACACAAATATTTTGTATCTTACGTTATCAGGATGCGCTACTGGTTGCTCATGGCTATGTTATTTCAAAGCTCTCTCAATTGGCAATGTAAACAAGGTAGCAGCAGTAGATAAGTCAAGCGTTACGCTCAGTATGATAATAGCCTTCATATTTTTGCACGAGAGTATAACCATGTTTAAAATAGCGGGACTTATTGCAGTAACAGCTGGAACCTATCTAATGTTAGATAAAAAAACGGTTGCGATAAAATCGGAGGATAAAAATAAATATTCTTGGTTTATCTTTGCATTGCTTTCTGCCGTTTTTGCAGCACTTACTTCAATTTTAGCAAAAGTAGGATTAAAAGGAGTGAATTCTGATTTAGGCACAGCAATTCGTACCTGTGTTGTATTTGTTTTTGCCGGCATTGTGGCAGTGATTTCAATATGGATCAATAGTCGTCAAAAAGCAAAGGGTTTTCTTGATACAAATGAAAGTACTATTATAACAGCACCAAATGATGAAATTGTAATTCCGCATAAGAAGCTGGTTTTTTCAGATAAAAAAGGATTTTTGTTTCTATTATTGTCTGGCATTGCAACAGGAAGCGCATGGATTTTTTATTTTCGTGCACTAAACCTTGGCGAGGCGAGTGTAGTAGCACCAATTGATAAAACAAGTATTGTTTTTACGGTTTTAGCATCATGGATCATTCTCAAAGAAAAAGTTTCGAAAAAAACAGCGATTGGTCTTATTATACTGAGTGCTGGTGGAATTCTTGTTGTTTTCTGACACAATTAAAACTGAAAAACCATCGACTACAGACTACCTCTTCTTCCTCTATTTACACAAATAAATACACACTCCCTGGCATAATCGATTATTGCTCATACATTGGATGATATTTTGGAAAACGTCTGCGCTTTAGCATAAGAAATCACAATAATAGGCATTTAAATGCTGGAAAAATTCTTTAAGACAGTAATTTAGTTTTAGGATTCGCACCATTGACAATATATTCAGTTGGGGTGTGAACAGTAACCTCATTTACGTTCTTCACACACACATTTTGTGTAATAAATTGACATTAATAAGTTTAACGTGATAAAATAAATAAAAAACAAGTAGTGGAATTTTAACACTTTTGATATTAAACTTTGTTAAGAAAAGCGTGTGCTAAAAATATTACAAATATACGCTCTCCTATAGAACATAGTGTTCTAAAATCTAATAATGAAGCTTTAAATCGTTAAAGGCTAAGCAAAGCTCAAACATAAAACGACTCAATTTTGCCTACAAATAGTGTCAAAAAATTTTCCAAAATTGTATATTGTGAGCAAATAATTCACAGATAGCATTACGTGTGAATTAAGGAGTAACTAACTATGAAAGAAACGCCAGAAAGGATTTTACAAGTAATATATAAACTATCACTCGAAGATGAGCTACTAAAATCTGTTGAGATTGGAAAACGTCTTGAGCTGTCTAGGCCAGACGTCTTTCATGCAGTAAAATTATTGAAGGGTTGGGGGTATGTAGCACAAAAACGTTATGGGAAGATCGCACTAACTGAAAAGGGTCGAGAAAAAGCCGAAAAAATGCAACGTATACATAGAGGTTTAATACAATTTTTCTCACATGTTGTTGGTCTTTCTGAGGCTGAATCTAGTGCTGCGGCTTTTAGCGCAGAACACGTTTTAAGCGACAATGCTATGAACAAAATATTGGATGCACTCATTAAATATAATTTGACTAAATAATAATTATTTTGAAATAATTCACACCATAATATCCTTGATTGTTTAATGCTTTGCAAAATTAAAAATGCTTTTTATAAGTAATTAAGTAATATCGATTTTTCAGCGTATTTTACAATGTTTTCGTATTCTGTGAATGGGGGTTACTCTAGTAATGAATATCACAATAGATGCTGATGTATTCTTGTTTGATCTGGATGGAACAATTTATTTAGGGGATGTTCCTATTCCTGGTGCAATAGAAACGGTCAAATATTTAGAATCACTCGGCAAAAGAGTGTTTTTTTTAACCAACAACAGTGGACACACAGGTAGTGAATATGTAAAAAAACTTGCAAAGCTTGGCTACCTTGCACAACCTGACCAAATCATTTCATCTGGCGATGCCACAATCTGGTATTTAAAATCCAATCGCTCTGGCAAGTCAGTTTTTCCGTTAGCTACGAAAACCTTTACTGATGAGCTTAAGAAAAATAGCATCCCGATTTCAAAAGAGGCAGATATAGTTTTGCTTGCTTTTGACACAACGATCACCTACGAAAAAATATGGCATGCTAATATTCTTCTTTCAAAGGGCTGTGAATTTATAACTACTCATGGGGATCTTGTGTGCCCATCTGAGTTTGGGAATATGCCTGATGTGGGATCACTTACAGCTCTTTTCACTTCTTCTAGTGGTCGCAAGCCTGATGTTATTTGTGGTAAACCATATTCGATAATGGCTGAGCTTATAAATCAACGCATTAAAAATGTGTCCTTAGATCGAGTCCTTATGATTGGCGACAGACTATATACTGATATCTTATTTGGAATCAAGAATGGTTATCGTTCTGTCGTTGTTCTAACTGGAGAAACCTCGTCTGACGTTTTAGATAGATCCGATATTAAACCAGACCATATCTTCAATTCAGTTAACGACTTAGTGCAGCTCTAAGTTAAACATAAAACTTTTCCATTTATTGGCAGCCACTGGAAACCTCACATATATCAAATTTATGCCAAACCCTCTAAATCGATATTTTGCTACTACTCACACCTCAACTGAACATAATTTTAATGGTGCTGAATCTAAAACAAATATCTTAAATTGGTTGATCTTGATTTTCGCATTATCTACACGAAATAGCCACGAGACTGTATTTTAAAGTTAAAACGGTGATATT
>JAITQU010000018.1 GCA_031288735.1 Christensenellaceae bacterium | reverse complement strand
TTAAATTGTAATTTATTAAAACCCGAATTTCAAAAAATACTAAAATGTAATTTTTTTCTTGATGTCGTAATGTTATCGACTATCTTAACTTTCTGGTATTAACTCCTAAAGACGGGTTTGGAAAATTGAATTAAAAATTTATATTGAATTATCAATAAGTGTGTGATATCATTACGTAAGAGACAAAAATTATTTGAATTGGTTCAGATATTAATGTTAGTGCCTTTGCGGGATATTTGATTGATGCACTCTTTTACTTGATAGTTTGTGAAAAATTTTATGTGGACTATCATGGAGTGTGCGATTGTTATCTTTGAAGACTCATTATGATTTTCTAATTTATTAATTATTTTCTTTGAAATTCATCAATATTGAAAAACCAAAGCGAGGATAGCGATGAAAATTAAAAAAAGCAGAATGTATATTTCTTTTGTGCTTTTATGCGCACTTGTGATTTTTACTAGTGTGGTTGTGCTGGGATCATGTGTAAATGATGATGATGAGACGATAATTCCAACAATTAAAGCTACAAGAACATCCGTTGATGTTGAGAAAACGATAAGAAACCTCGAAACAAAAGGGGTTGCATTTTCAAGTCGACCCAAACTAAAAGACTTTGTATACTCAGACTTTACTTTTAATAAAACACATATTCAAGGTTTGGCACGATATAAGGATTTTTCACTTTTTACAATAAACGGAGATCCTGATAAAAAAGATAGCGCGTCATCTACATATTATCTCTATATAGTCAATGATACCAATAGATATCCACTAAAACGCATTTTACCACCAAAGGTTCCAGATTTTCCTGAGGATGCGATCATGACACACACTAACAGCATGCAGGTAACAGGAGATTATCTTATTGTTAGTGTTGACGATGAGTCTGGCAAATATCCTGGGAATTGGTTGTGGTTCTATGACTTAGCTCCAATTCCAACGGGTGGAGATCCAGTACTTAGACACATGACTCATGTAGACATGCAAGTGTCAGCATGTGGTAGCGTAACAATAGGCGACAGAGAAGCATTAGTTTTAGCTTCACCAGATGGAAATCTTTTAGTGTCAGACATTCCTGACGATGAGTCTGACCCTTCTAGTTTAAATTTTATAAAATACCAAAAGTCGGAGGATAGCGATACTGGTCGTTACCCACAAGCCATGGCACTATTAACTGATTCACAAAATCGTTTATGGCATCTACTATTAGATTATGGTGGAAAAGGAAATGGAGAGACGCCTGATTATGCAAACTATGTTGTTTTATATTCATTCGAATTTCTTGAGGATACTACTTATCGCTACAAAGAAGTAGTCCCTTCATTTGAAGTATTACCATTTGATTCTTTTCTATTTGCGCTCGCCTGTCACTTTCGATTTGCTGGAACTGCGCAGGTGCAAGAAGACGGTTCTTTTTGGATTTTCTCCACACAATCAATACCAGTTTCATGCTTATTTGGGGTACATTCACGTTCATATTTTCCAATGTGCGTTTATAAAGAGAAGACTGAATAAAAATCAAGTAAATTAAGGTTTACTAAATTTAAATGCTAAAACAAAATGCTAACCAAAACTAGGTTAAAGAAAACCAGATAATTCGTTGTGCAACCTTTAAAAACTATGTTTTTTCATGACAATTTAGAAAAACGCTTTTTAAATTTTCCAGCTAAAAATATTTATGGGAGTGTGTATTAATTTGTGTAAATAGTAGTAGTGTGCCATATGAAATTAATCGATGTTTTCTTGATTGGGTGGTAGAGATTATAGCGATTGGTCCTCTTGACTAATTTCGCACAAATGACAGATATTAGTTTTAGTAATCTAGCGAAATCAAAAACTTTTTATCTTTTAAACCTGAGATCATAAATATAGTATACGCATACTTTTTTATAATACAGTACCCGTTTCTACAATGGATGTAATTTTTTAGGATATACAAAAAATTATGCCATCTTAACCTCTGAAAATTTCTAGTTTTCTCGACAATTCATTTAACTTTAATTTAGCTATTCATAAAAATAAGTTACTGTTCACACTTCAACAATTATTAGTTTATGATGCTAAAAAGACAAATATTTTAGATTGCTATTTTAATGAACTTTTTCTACGTTTTATCGATTATGTTGTGACACTTTCTTTAAAGTTGTGACATTTTTAAAATATCATGCAACGCATAAACAGTAACACTGTTTTTCCATAGTGGGTGTGAACAGTAACTACGGGGAAGCTGTGAATTGCTCACTACTCGAAAATTAGTTGATTTTTACCGTGGCATGTATTACTATATCCTTACTGACCACTAAGTACAGCGCACTAGAAATAATCAAATCGCAAAACAAGATAATCAAAATGCAATTCTGCTTCTATTAAGTTAGCTAAATAGCTTAATAATTTCAGAAAAGAAAAACATATTATTTAATAATATTGAGTTTAAGGGGTGATGATGTTTATACATCAATCTGAAATATGTAAAAATTATTATAGATCGCAATTTGATGCAAAATAGCTATATCCGAATAGTAGATGATTTATTGGAATTTCAAATTAAGCTTTAAAAAGGAAAGAACGGTTAAATTCTTTGGAAATTTCACTCCGAGCTAAATGTCGCAAAGTTAATAACTTTAGCTTTGGCGCTAAAGTTTTTCAAATCAAACTATTGTTTAAAAAAACATCCATCCAAATCAACGCTAATGGTATGTTAAACACTTGTGGGGTTATCGCAAAATGCAAATCCACAGAATTTGCAAATTTGTTTCTGTTTTAAATGAATTTAAGACTGATTAAATATTTGAAAAAAAGAGGGAATTTAAATGATAGGATTAATTATCGCACTAGATAACGAATCAAAAAATCTTATGAGTATTTTAAAAGATCGTAAAACAATTACAGAAAATGCTTTTGATTTTACTACTGGAACCATTAATGGGGTGAATGTTGTAATTACCACTTGCGGTATTGGTAAAGTTCTTGCTGCAAGTGCTACAGCCTTGATGATTCATGTTTTCAAGCCTAAGCTCATAATTTCAACAGGTGTTGCTGGAGGGCTTAATCGCTCAGAGGTGTTAGACATAATTATTGCAGAAAGTGTAGTTATACATGATTTTGATATAACACTAGGCAGAGAAAGAGGTCTATTACCAATCATCGACAGGGTGCGTATTGAGACCGATGATTTAGCAAACTGCTATCTCCTTGAAGCTATACCAAATGCACGAAAAGGCATAGTTGCAACTGGAGATCAATTTATAGCTTCTGACGATATCGCTAAAAAAATTGTAGAATATTTCGATGCATCGGCTTGTGATATGGAATGTGGGGCCGTAGGTTATATAGCAACGCTAAATAAGGTTCCATTCGTTGCGATTAAGGTTATATCAGATTCTGCTGGGGAAAGTGCAGAAAGTAGTTTTATGAATTTTTTATTAAAAGCAGCAAGCATTAATAGCGATGCTGTGATCAAGGTGCTTCCCTTACTCGAAAAAGCATATTGCTAATTAACAAAATGCGAAAAAGTAGGTAAAGATTATAAAAAGCATTTAGGCATGAAAACAGAGATTAGCATTTTACGCTAACGCTGATAATTGCATGCGTGGATATTTAACCTTATGTGTGAAAAGTCTCCCGCCTCTATAGGCGGTGAGATGAAGGCACACCTTGTTAGACCGTCCTGTATTGACACTTCGGTGAATTTGTGATAGAATCAGTGCATATAAGGGAGGTCTGATTTTAGAGAGGACTTGGATAGTAATAATCATTCGGCTAGAAGGGCTTCGATTACTCACCTCATAGCGTATTACATCGAACCGTGGCCCGCACGGGGATGGTTTGGTAAAACATCCTGCCGTGAGTTTGAGTTCTAAAGAAGACCCGCATCAAACGCCGTAGGCGTTAGGCGGCGGGAGTACGTCACAAGCATAGGTAACAAATCAAAAATGGGAAAAATTAAAACTAGACAAAAGGCCGAGATTAGGTATTTTTATTTACTTACCGTCTTAAAAGATCTTGTAGCTTTTATTTCAGCTTACACAATTGCAATTGCGATGGAATTTAACATAGATTATTTCGGCAAACACAACATGTTTGGCTGGATAGCAGTTCTGCTTACTGTTCTATCGCTTTTTTTAACAAACGGCTATCGCATTGTATGGCGATATGCAGGACTACAGGATGTCATAAGAGTTGTTTTTGCACACGTTATGGTGTTTTTTGCGCTCATTACGCTTAATGCTATCGTAGATTTTGGTGCGACAGTATCACTTATCACAATATATAGTTATTTTGCACTTTCGTTCTCTGTTCTTTTGAGATTCTACCAGCTGATATTTTTCACAATGATAAGAATTTTTGCTGATAAAAGCAAAATCCCACCTAAAAACACCATAATATACGGTGCTGGTTTTACAGGTGCATCGCTTGTAAAACGATTCATGAACAATGCTGATGAAGGATACAATCCTGTATGCATTCTCGATGATGATGCTACAAAGCATAAAAAGATAATTGCTGGTTTGCGAGTTGTGGGTGGTAGAGAAAGTATACATGATGCGCTTAAGAGATATCGTGCTACAACAGTAGTCATTGCTATAACCGATATAAATCGCGAGGAATTACGACAAATATATTTTGAGTGTGTAAGAAGCAATGCAAATGTAAAAATTGCTACGAATATTTCTGATGCAACAAACACTTTCAACGTAGATGCCATTTCTTTAAAGAACATAAATATCACAGACCTATTACATAGACCCGAACATAAGATAAATCAAGAGCTTTTAGACAATCTAATATGTGGTAATGTTATTATGGTAACTGGTGGCGCTGGATCGATAGGAAGTGAAATATGTCGACAGGCACTCCAATATGGTTGCAAGCATTTGGTAATATTTGATCATTTTGAAAACGGCATGTTTGACATAAATGAAGAGTTTTCAAGGCGATTTCCTAAGGATCGATATTCTTTGGTAGTGGGAACTGTCAAAGATAGAGAAAAACTAAGAATAGTAATGAACACATACAAGCCTGATGTTGTATTTCATGCTGCTGCATATAAACATGTTCCAATGATGGAAATTAACTGTGACGAAGCAGTAAAGAATAATATTTTTGGCACTAAAAATGTAATTGATCAATGTGCTGAAAATGGTATTAAAAAGTTTATTTTGATATCAACGGATAAAGCCGTTAATCCAGCTAACATCATGGGCGCAAGTAAGCGCATGGCCGAATTACTAGTAGAAAGCAAGGCAAGCGAAGAATCAAATACAGTTTTTGCTGCAGTTAGGTTTGGAAATGTGCTTGGATCTAGTGGCAGTGTTATACCTACGTTTATCAAGCAAATTAGCAATGGTGGTCCAGTCACAGTGACACATAAAGACATGAAGAGATACTTCATGACAATACCAGAGGCTGTAAGATTAGTAATGCAGGCTGGTTCACTTGCAAAAAGCGGTGATGTTTTTGTTCTTGATATGGGAGATCCTGTATACATCTATGACCTTGCTTGTGATCTAATACGCTTAAGCGGTATGGAACCTATGAAGGATATTAAAATAGAGGTTACGGGTTTAAGACCTGGCGAAAAATTATTCGAAGAGCTACGCTTTAACACGGAGGATGTTAATAAAACAACGCATGATGGTATATTTATTTGCAAACTTGAACCTGTTGACAATGAACTCTTAGAGTCGACACTCGTAGATTTACAATTGGCAGTAAAAAACATGGACAATAAGGCGGCTGAAAAGGCAATATTCACAATGGTTCCAGACAAATATAGAAATATTTAACCTTATGTGTGAAAAGTATCCCGCCTCTATAGGCGGTGAGATGAAGGCACACCTTGTTTGACCGTCCTGTATTGACACTTTGAGAATTTGTGAAAGAGTCAGTGCATATAAGGGAGGTCTGATTTTCGAGTGGACTTGGATAGTAAAATCATGCGGTTCAAGATGTGTTCACCTTGTGCTTGTTGTAAAGTATCGACGCAGGGTCATTCGATGCAATCAGCCGCTCAAAGAAATCTTTGAGTATATATATCCAAGCTACAAAATCACCCTTAGCAGTGGAGTCAACACGGCAGGTACATATACTTTTTAGTGCTGAGACAAAACGTAGATCAGCAAATTTATCAACGCATACAAGAGCGCAAGTAGTCGCATTGTAAAAAAAGAGTTCCCGAAAATACACAAAGTCTTTGGAAAGAATATTTTTTAAGCACGAGCTTTTGTTTGTTGACCGCTGGCGGTCGCTCCTATAGAAGTAATTAAACGATACATAAAAGCCCATGAAAATGCATATGAATAAAGCGTTTCCGTTTCAGACTTAGCCAACAAACGCACAGTGTGCTGTGCAAAAACTTTTGGTTGTTGCCGATTTGTCTACAACCGTATGCTAGCAGAAAAACCCTGCATTATGACTCCACTAAGGAGTCGTTATACAAGCCTCAGCAATACAAAACCGAGTTTGAGTGGCTGAGGGAAGTGGATTCACTCTCACTGTCGAAGGAGGGGTTACATCTCGAAGCGGCTTTCCAAAATTTCTTCTGATAAATCAATAGTCTTTCCACGGATCAAAAGTAAGCACCAAGGGTACTACAGTTATACGATAAACCTTGCTTATGGGAACATAGAGCTCGCAATGGTTACTTGAAACTCCCGAAGTTAGGACGTGTCAGTGTAAAACAGCATCGTCAAGTTCCCTCTGATTACAAGATGAAATCAGTTCAGTGTCACAGCTCGTCTTTAAAGTATTACGCATCCATACTTTAGAGCATGAAATGACCGTTGAATCCATTAAGACGGTAAATATTCTGGGGTTAGATTTTTCGATGCCCGAACTATAGGTTGAGAGCAATGGCGGCAGCCTCATAGCACGATTTTATAGGGGCCGCAAGAAAACTCGCAAACCACGCAAGTTATCCCGCCCAAAAAAGCGGCAAGAATAGCGCAAAGCAGTGGAAAAAGTGGGCAATCTCTGAATTTTGGAGAAGCGTATCTGACAACGGCTGGGGAATGTTTATGTTTCCTCGGATACAAGTTGACAAAACAAGGAAAGTTCTGACGATTGATAAGAAGTTTCCGTCTCATAAACTGTGTCATGTATGTGGCTATGTAGCGACAGACTGACATTAAGGGCAGGTCGTGGACATGCGAAAGTTGTGGTGCACATCATCATAGAGACATCAACTAAGCCGCAACATTCGGCTAGAAGGGCTTCGAATACTTACCTCATAGCGCATTACATCGAACCGTGGGACGCACGGGGGATAGCGGGGTTAAACATCCTGCCGTGAGGGAGTGCCCAAGAAGCCCCGACTCAAACGCCTTAGGCGTTAGTCGGCGGGAGTACGTCACAAAACAAGTCTTAAATTTTACACCTTGAATTAATTCAGTTGAGGTGTGAAAGAACTTATGTTGCTAGTTTAGTAAAATAAAGTAAATAGCATTGAAAAAAACAGGCAATTAAGGTATAATTACTAAATTAAACGCGTGCGTGTATTTTTGCGCGCACGTAAGATTTTGCATATTCAAAATAATGCGCAAGGTTGTTGGAGGTGTCCTATGAGTAGTGCGAATACAGACAAGCAAGCCTTTCCGCACATTAAATATAAAGTAAACAGCAAACGACGAATTGCCATTATTATTTCACTTATTATTATTGTTGCTTTTGCAATAACTGCCGCTATTTTGATACCACGTTTAGCACCTATAGAAGATGGTCAAATGCGCAAAATTGTGACAATCGTGCCAGAAAACGATGCGCAGATAGGACTCAACGCAGATTTGAATGGAGTCAATGTAAAAATTATGTACAATGATGGTACATCCGAAATAAAAGCACTCTCTGAGCTAATTGTTGTCGGATTAGATACATCTGAACCTGGCAAAGTAGAGAACGTTTATTTAACATTTGGTGGATTCATACAACCAGTTTCATACACAGTTTTACCAATAGAAAAGGTTGTAAAGTATCTTGCATTGCAAGGTGGTTCTATTGAGGGTGATACTGAACAACATATACCATCGGGGGGTAATGCATCAACTGTCCGTGCTGTAGCTGATGAAGGATATAAATTTTCTGAATGGTCTGATGGTGTGAAACAGGCACAGAGAACAGATACATTTATCTCACAAGACAAGGAATTAACCGCACAGTTTGTTAGAATTAGATATACCGTTATTTTTTATTTTCCCGATGGAACAATGGGACGAGAGCAAGAAATTGAGCATGGGTATCCTGCAACTTCCGTTCCTTCACCTGAAACTGACAAAGAAATGCAATTGTATGGATATCGATTTATCGGCTGGAACATCGACGCTCAGGAACTAAAAAGCGTTACAAGAAGACTTGATGTTTATCCACAATATGAAAAATATGCTTCGGATTTCGTTCTAGATATTACAAAGGGACCCGATGGAACATCACTAGGAACCTCTCCTGATCTTAAATCCTATTATACAAATTATGAGATTGGTACAGTTACAGTTCTCCCAAATCCAGAGAGAACATTTATCGGCTGGGAAATATTAACGATTAATGGGTGGCAACCGCTTGCAGTAGCAGAAAATTCTACGAGTACAATTCGAACTTCGTATAGTATTTATACTGAAAATAATTATATAGAATTTATTTCATCTAAAAACGGTTTACGTGATGAATTCTTTTTATCCTTTACTCCCAACATAGCAAGTCAATTGATAGAAGTAAGAGCCAATTTTGTTTACAACAGTAGCACGATTTCATTTATATCTATGTCCACTATTGCACATGCACCCGTTTTAATCGAACGTGGGGTGAGCATCGGTGAATATTTTAATGCTCTAACAAGTCCAAGTGAGTTATTTAACGCAGTTGAGCCCAGTCCAATTGATGGATACCTGTTTGCTGGTTGGTTTATTAACAATGGTCCTATTGATGCATATGGGAAACCCGTGTTAATAACTAATGCAACAACATTTGATATTCCAACAGAGCTTGTTGCCTATTGGGAGAAAAGAGTCTACGAGATAGTGTTTACGCGTGGTGCAAGCGAATCCTTTTCAGAAAAAAGAATACAATTGTATTGGCAAGATGTGCTTGGCGGTGAGGGAGATAATGCATTCCCTATAGAGATACCGTTCAAACCTAATTACAATTTTATTGGTTGGTATCGTATTGAAAACGGTGCCGAAACTGATAAATTTGTGGATAAATCAACTCGAGTCGATGGTGATATGCGACTTTATCCTAAGTTTTCTGTCAATACTAAGGAATTGACAATTGACCTAACAGGCTCGGGAGTTGTTTCCATAAGTCGATCGGGTGGCGTGGCTGAGAAGTTAGAAAAAAGGACAATACAGCTAGCTGTTGATGAAATATATGTTATTACATTCACCGCAAACGAAGGATATTCGATTGTTGAAATGACTGTTTCATTAGATGGTGGTGTTGAAAACAAGACACCGTTAAATGAAAGCGTAAGCATAATAACATTAGGTCAAGGTGGGATCATCACCCATTCATATTACTATTCCGTTGTATTTAAAAAAAGTCGGCATGTTGTAACCGTTTATAACGGTACACAAGCAAATTCTGGAAAAATCGTCTATGAGGACGTGTTTTCACTAGATGATAATGGAAATCCCATCCAAATTGAAACCGATGCATCCGTGTTTACTATAGAAGTGCCACATGGCTCTGGACGTATGCTTTGGTTAACGGCTCCAGAGGGCTATCATATTGATAGCATTACAATAGCTGGAGTTTCGGTTAGTAATATCCCACAAGGGGCATCGCAATATGCTACTGTTGTTAGCGAAGTGAGGAGTGGCATATCTGTTTACATAGGATATCGACCGATTACATATATATCAACACTCTTAGGAAGTGGTGTTAATGGCATTTTAGTAGCACGAAACCCAGAGCAGGGATCTATCCATGGATATGGTGAAACTCCACAGTTTAATATTGAAGCTTACCGTGGGTATTATGTAGAGTCAGTATTACTAGATGGTGTGGCAGTAGATCCATATACTAAAAATTCAAACCAATATGATATTGCTAACCTTATAGTGCTAGGCAAACTTTACAATTCTAGCGAGTCAGGTATAAAGGATGAGCGTGTAGAAAAATATTATCTAACTATAAAAAATAGAACAACAGACTTTACATTACAAGTAAGATTTGCATCTATTTATTACAAAATAAGCACAGTCGCAAACGGATTTGGAACTGTCACGGCAGGTAAAGATCGAGTAAATTATGGCGGTGATGTTGTTATAACTGCCACAACACTTAGCAATTATTACGTTGCATACTATCGTATTAATAACAGTGAAACACCTGTGATTTTCGAAGGTAATGCGCAAAGCTCATCACAAAGCTTTAAGTTAATTAGTATTGATGAGGACAAAAGCATTGAGGTTAAATTTTCAGCACAGACATATACTGTTACATTTAGTGGCGCAAGTGGAACTGCTAATGTGTCGTATTCTGATATTTCTGGAGAAAACATCTATCATTTAATGGATCACTCTGCACTTGTGAAAGCAGGTTCTAATATGAGGTTTGTCATAACGCCTGTAGAGGGTTCTATTATAAGGACCATAGAGGTTGATGGTGTTTCGGAACGAATGGGATACAACATGTCATCACACGAAATTGTATTTAATAATGTCAGAACTTCACATGAGGTTATGGTTACTACATTCCTAGTACAATATAACATTACACCTTACTTAGCGAATCAAGGTGATGACTCAATGCTTGATGGCAATGGGGAGACATTATCTGAAATTAATTATGCTACATACTTAGGAGGCTATGATGTTATTGTTACACCTGGTGCGGGAAGATCGTTAGATGCAAATAATATTTTGATTAAGCATGCATCTGGTAGTGTTATGACAAATCTTACAATAAACGTATATCCATATGGCCCAGATTCGGTACGCCTTTTAATATCTGGTATTAATGATAACGCAGAGATATATATTCCATTAATATTTAGTAGCTCTACTCCAAGCTATGAGCCGTTTACGCTTAAACTACACTATGATGATGACTACGGTGATGTTACACTTCTGCCTACAGGTTATACCAATACCACCGACAAAAAAAATTATACTGTTCTTGCAAGTGATACCACCACCTTTATTATTACACCTATTGAAAGTTATATTCTAAAATACATAACTATTAACGGATCGCGCGCAAATGTAAATGAGGGTGCTACAGAATTTATTTACTCTGGATACAGCTCTAATGTCGACATTGAATTTATATTTGACAGAAAATTATTTACAATAACTCTATCGCAAAGTGGAGCTGGCTCATTTTCTACAGACGTAATGCTATTTAGCTATATGCAAGAAATAGCACTAAGTATTATACCGTCACAGGGATACAAATTAAGTGAATTTTTGTATCGCAACGCTGATACTGAATACAAAGATAAGGGGCTTAATGAGGTTGTAAATCTAGTTGAGAAAGGCGAGTACGTATATTCATTAAACGGTTTATATGCAATTTCAGATTTAATGCTGACAGTAAAATTTATTCCACTAGCGCATGAATTAAAAATAATACTGCCTCTAGATGAAGGAGTTACTCCTGGTATTTATGGACATTTAGACAATCAAGGTATTACAATCGATCAAATTATGTCTGTTGAATATGGACAACTATTTGGACTTAACTTGCTTGCGGATCCTAATTGCTACATTCGTCTTATTACCATCAAATACAACTATGGAACGCCTTTAGAAACACAATCTAGCATCTTCCCTGATGAATTATCATATCTAACTGATAGCGATATTATAGATTATCGCAGGGTTGCTGGAAAGCTAAACTTTACTGTGACAAGTAACATGCTAGTAAAGATAGTGTTTACACCAAATCGATACACCGCAACAGTAATACAAACAACGTCTGGTAAAACAGAGATACGTTCAACGAATAATACAATCTTTTCTTCTACAGCACCTATTACACTCTACGCAAACGAGACACTTATTATTAGGATGTCCTCTAATTTTGGCTATCATATTAGTAATCTTTTTATCAATGGTATTGCAATAGATGACTGGAGGCAGGATAGTGATCCAAATAACAACAGGATAATAGAATATAATTATTCTCTTGCTGATAAAAGCGTTGGAACTTATATAGTTTATGCGGAGTATCAAATAAATAGATATGATATAAACTATGTAATAGTTAACGAAAGTGTAAACTATAAGGCTTTTGATTTGAATTCAACTCAGTTTGGTGTATTTAGAGCTGATGGATTAGTAGCGACTTTGTTAGATACAGAGAGAGGACTTGTCGGGGTCTTTGAAAGCATCGAGCATGGAGCTGATATTACTTTCCGTTTTGCTCCAGTTAAATCTAAAGGATACTACGTTTCATTATTTATAATTAAATGGATAGACCCCGAGGATCCTAATACAGCAGCTCCGCTTAATGATAACTTTACAACAGAAGCTCAAGATATAGGTTATTTTATCAAGCGAGGTATTACTAGTCATCTAGAAATTTCAATAGAATTTAAACGTATAACATACGATTTTCAGTCTGTGTTTTCTGTAGATCAGGGCGGCACCACATTCATTAGTGATGGTGATATGATCGTCACATTTACAAACCCAAACTCTGGACGTAGTGAAGATATCGTAGCAATAGATGGAAACAAAATCGAATATGGTACAACGTATAACGTTTTAACAATTCCTGGCACAGGATATTCTGCGACCTCCTTTAATGTTAATGGAGTAGAGCAGTTAGTCTCGCTGCGTGGTAATAGGTATTTTGGTGATCTAAGATCTGATGTGACAATACTTGCCATATATACAATAAAAACATACGATATATCTTTCGCTAGCACAGATGGCTTTAATATTAGCGATGGTGGATTTGTATACATATATAGTTCTGACAATAGCATTATGGCTACGGATGGAAATCTAATTTGGACAAACGATCCTACTATGAGCTTAGCACTAGGTAAGTTTAGTTCTCAAAGTGGAGAAATTATAGTTTACCTTGACCATATTAATGTCACACACAACACTGAAATTATCTATGAATTTAATCCATTAGATGACGGATATTATGTAAGCTCAGTTATCTTGAATGGCAGACCACAAACGATTACAGTCGTTTTAGGAGATACGTATTCATTTTCAGCACGTAGCACAAACACTAATATCCTGTCAGTAGACTTTGCATTTATCCAGTTATCGGTGACAATTGATGCTCTAGAGCGGACTAGTGCTACTGAAGGATTACCTAGCGATCTAGGTATGGTTCCATGGGCTGGAACAGTTTATATGCCAATTAATGCACGCCTCAGAGAAGGATATTTTATAAAAAATATATATGTTTATGAGGGTGCTAAAAACGAAGATTCCAGGCGTGAGATTTCTAGCGAAATTGTAGCAATTATAAATAACTCAAGATCAATTTCCTTTGATGTCAATAATGTTAAAAGCGATGTTATTATTGAGATCATATTTGATCGTTATGCCTACGATATTGAATATGCTGATGGATTCGATGCGGAATTCGATATTGGACATGGTAATGTGAATAAGGTTAAGTCTATAGCTGGCGTACTTATTGGTGGCACTGATAGATATTTCTCTCAGCTTCTACAAAATACACATCCCGCATATTCTATCCTTACACCAACGGGTACTGTAGACTTTACTGATGTCGAATCTAACGCTATTAGAGGATTAATAAAATACGGACAGAGTATCGTTTACTATTTCGTTCCTGTAGATGGTTATCGTATTTCTAGCATTAGGATTGTGATGAATGGAGTTGAGATAGTAGCATCCGTTTCTTTATTGCAAAATCATTCAGATGAGGGATATTATTCATACTCAATTCCAGCCATTACTGGCGCAATTAGAATAGCAGTTACTTACGCTGTTAAATCATATTCAGTTGAGTTTAGTTCTAGACAAAATGGATATCTTACATCAACTCAGTTTAGTACAATTAATCATCACGCTCTGTTATCAATGTCCTATGTTGCATCCATTGGCTATCACCTAGAGTCTCTTACAGTAAACGGATTGGCAATACAGACTATGTTAACTATTGCTGAAGGCTCCTATCAATATAGTGCAAATTTTTATATAACTAGTGTTGTAGGTACGATTGTTAGAATTGAACCTCAATTTTCTGTAAATGTGTTTAATACCAAAATAAGTGTAAACGGGATAGATGTCGGATCTGCATATCCTGATACAACACTGATACCATCCTTAGATAGTACTAGTGGCATACTTTCACACACTGCACATGCAGTAATCAATCAACAAAGAGCAGAAGGCTATAGCATAACTAATATATCTCTTTCTAATTCTTCTTCGGGAACTCCAATAACAGCTCCAAACGCATTTTCAATATGGTATGACAAGCCAACCTTTGAATTTGACGTATCGACATACGCAATTAATTTAAATTACCACGATCCTGCAAAGAATACGCTATATATTGCCTATACTACATCGCTAAATATGCATACATCTCAGATTTCTTCGTATTTGTATGAAACAGAGAGCGGGAATAGCGATGTTCCAGCAAATTCATTTGTTTTAACAAGTACATATAGTAGCACTAGTATTTCAGGCAAATATGACTACTTCACTATAGCCACATTTAATCTAATTCTAAGCGACTCTGATAAATACTATTTTGCTGGCTATCAAGAAAATACTAACGGTGCTTGGAGTTATGTTTCCGACTCGCAAAACGGGATTACATTGCTAAATTCTGGTTATACATTGCGCTATCAGACAACCGCAGATAGAGTTTTTAGAGCAATAATATACCGTTATTATGATATAAAAGTAATGATATATCCTGACTATAAGTATATTGAAGGATCATACAATACTACAAATACTTCGATGGTTTATCGAAGATACACTACAATAACTGCGGTTGCTCGCTTTACAGCTGACAACAGACCAAATTTACAAGATAACGCACTTTCCTATACATTAACTGATACAGACCTTGATGCTACAAACGGCAGTGCGGTTTATAGAGTCTATAGCGGAACGACATTGACAATTGCAGTTGCTGATACATATCAGGATCGAAATTCTACAAAGAGCTATGCCTATTACTATTACAACAGTGCTGATCAATCAGAGACTCCAACTACTGAAGTGACGGTCGCTAGTGGTGGCAAAAAAATTGAAGGTAATATGACAATAAATATCTATGCTGGCAATGCGGTAAAAGAAAGCATCGGCATTTTAACCGAAGGTTCTTCGATTGGCACAGAGGGAGGGACGGTTGAGTATTTTGTAGGTGGCAACAGACAATATCTTGAAAGTGCAACATCAGCAGCTTCACTATCCCCCAAAGCTGAGCTTCAAATTGTAATAACACCTAAGGCTAACTTTAGATTTGAAAGCGTTACTTTCAGAAATTACTTACCACTACCAAATGCGAATGGTGAGCGGCAATTGGATACCACTTGGACTACTGTTGCCGATAATACCATGAGCTCAGGATCTATCTATAGTAACCATATATTTAAAACTGACAACTTAGTGCGTTCTAGCAATATATTCACAGTTGACATAGTCAAAGAAGGAACTAGAATTACAAAGGTCACAATAAAAGTAGTAGTTAGAGACAATTTGATATTCAATATTAAGTTCTGGAAGCAAATTGAGGTATCTGGTGGCGTAAGATTATTCGATGGTACAGAAACAACAGGTGACACAGGACGCGACGGAGCACTACTAGCAAATTTAAATAACGCATTTAGATTTCAACAAGGCATGTATGACTATGGCAAGTCTGTAACCGCTGAGTTAGACTATAATGCAATCATTTTTAGTGATGAATGGTCAACAAATTATAGATTTATTGGGTTCTATATAAGCGGTGTTAATACCTATGAGCGACTAGGTCAGTCGTTCCCTGTACAATCAGAATATACAAAAGACATTCGTATTGATAACACTATCTCAATAACAGGAGGAACAGGGACACCATTTGCTGTGTCTGTTATAGCAATGTTTATCCCAGTTATCAACGTCGTTATTGAAAATACGGCGATGTCAAATCTCCCTGAATACTCTAGAGGATTTGATTTTGGAAATATAAGTGTAGAAACTAATGCGTATACATCATCTAGACTACAATATTATTCATCAGTTTCGAATATCCGATCATATTCACTGTCTAACACTAGTAATTATTCAAAAACACTGAGAGCTGCATCTCGCATCAATAGTATATCTGGTACACCAGCTGACTATAATGCATGGAATACAAATTTTATATCACTTACGTGGGTTGACGAAAATTTACCATATGGTGTAAATACTAGCCAAGCACTATATGCTGACAAATATACTTTCAATTCATGGCAGTTTTATAACCCTTATACGGATAAATGGGAGGACATTCAGTACACAGATCCAGTTAATGTTAACAATAAGCCATCATCAGTTAACTTTAGATTTCCAGTAGGAGTGCTTTTAAATAATTCATATATAGGCGCAACCGACAGTGTCTTCGATAGAAGTTTAACTTATGCAGACATACAAGGGACAGGAACATTAGAACAAATCCATGCTGTTAGAATCCGACCGTTTTATCGTAGAAAGGAGTCGATAACAATTTCACCCTTGCTATATATGGAAAACGAAAACTCTGCTTCTCAGTCAGGGTCTAATGAAGTATCTCCACGCTTCGATGGCGGCGATGAGTCAGTTAGGGAAAGCCAATTCTTATATGGAACTATATCAAGTATAATGCACGGTTCCAGAGCAGCGAGCTTTGAAATATTAGGATGGTATGTAAATGGAACACAGGTAACAAATCAGGTAAGCGGACGAGCTGAATTTGAGACAAGTAGTTTTTCATATGCGGTTATTACTAGTAGCAACAATTTAATATTTAGGGCGATAGAATCATTTACTTTTGAACCTCGATATATTAAGATTTGGTCTATTACTATAACTACTGTCAATGACTCGTCTAACAATAATTCTTATGTTTCGAATAGCACACCACTTATAACTCAATTAGATGCTAGCGGCACAGCAGTGGGTGTAGCACAGCGATCGCTTACAACAACTCTTAGGGCTGGTACAGAAATTCAGTTTATGCTACTAAAACCAACAGATACTTCATATGATTCAGATTATGATAAATATGTTTCATCAATGTTAAATATAGCAGGAAACGCTAGTACTCCATTACCAGTATATAACACAACACCTAGCGCAAACATTTCTGCATATATAAGAAGTACATCAAATAATGACGTTCCATCTACATGGAGAGATGATCAGAGTGGTTTACTTAAGATTAAGTATGTGATTGTTGCTGATAAGGCAATGAAAATCGAGATACATTTTAAGATCTATGGTGAAATTGTAGTAAATAAGATTTATGCTGGTTCTACACTCGTCATACCAGAATCACTTGCGCGTGCAATCTCTTTAGTGTATGGTGAGTGGGATCCATTAATAACTGATAATTCTTCAAGAGATCTAGATAATGAGCTTAGTGTAATTAGAATTCAAGGGATACCAGTAGGACCGCAAACAGCGTATAATGAACCATACGAGATAAACGGCGAAGTGTTTTCTGGAATCGCAAACCGAATAAGGGCGCACAATGGTACAGAAATCGATATATACTGCACTAACATCCAACTGCTTTTCTTGGATTTCAGTGGAGATTTAATGGGCAGAGATGGACACAATAAAAAACAAGAATTTTCATTCTACAGTGATGCTGATGATGAAACATATGGTGTTTCAGGACACAACCAACCATTAGCAAGTGCTTTCACATCCAGTGCTGGAGATGGTAGTTCATCGAATCCATTTAAGGTATCGAATAGTTACCACATGGAGTTTATTGACACACTTTATACTTATTCTGGCGGAACACTAAATGGATTATACTTTAAACAAATCGCAAACATTAATCTTTCAGGACACCTTCAAAATGGTATTGCTGGCGATATGGAAATTGGAGGTGGGTTCGATGCCGAATTTGACGGCGGGGGCTATGCACTTTACAATTGGAGCGTGATCAATTCTAGCCAGGACAATGTAGGAATATTTAGCCGACTAATACAAGGTGCTAAACTACTAAATATAGCAGTCGGTGGGAGCACCTTGTCCGTTGTAGGTAAAGACAATGTAGGATACCTTGTTGGTTTAGCACAAGGTGACAACAATGTTCCTGTTCAAATCACAAATATTAAAGCATACGGTGGGTCTGGGATTCGTATAGTAAATGGCGTCAGTAATGTTGGCGGTATTATTGGCTCTGCGCAAAAAAACGTTATTATTGACGGTGGAATCTCGAACGGTGGCGGTTATGGGATTCTCCCATCCTTTGTCGTATATGGTTTGAAAAATGCAGGAGGTGCTATTGGACTCATTGGGGCTGGCGCGATTGTAAAAAGTTTAACAGTCAACTCACCTGAGATAGTACTAGAAAATAACAATACAGGTGTGCCAGGTAGTAATGCTGGTGGTGTTGCAGGTTCTGCAGTATCAGATGCAAGTATTATAAGTGCAGAGGCACTACTAGATATTACTGTCATCAATCCAAAGGTGCTAGGTGAAGGCATTGCAGTAGGTGGAGTTTTAGGACTTAATTCAGGGCGCACGATCAAAAACATAAGCATATCAGGATTAGTAAGCGTGTATTCAAAAGAAAACACGATAAACAACCCTATATTCAATACTTATGCACCACCTCCTAGCAATGGTGATGAAGCATTGGGAACACAAAGAAAGATTTCAGTTAATTCTATTTATAGCTCTGAAAATGCAAGCTTTGGTGCTGGTGGAGTAGTGGGTATCAATGACGGGCTTATAGAGAGCGTTACTTATATGACCGCAAATGCATTACATGAATTAAGAGGCTCGGTTCTAGGTGGTGTCGCTGGCATTAATACTGTTAATGGAGTGATAAGAAATACAAACACACTATCCGCGCGGTTCATATCGGAAATAACACATGGTAGTGGCGGTATATACGCAGTTCAGGTCGGCCTAAATTTTGGTACAGTACAAGGAGCAATTACAAAAGGAGTTAGTCTAGAAGCTAATCAAGCCTATGATTTTCTTGCTCACCACACCTATCAGTTGTTGATGGATAGATATGCTTACCTAAGTCCTAATTCAGTAGGCGAAGAAATGGGATATCAAAAACTCGACAACGATCCTACGACATTGTATTTAGGCGGGATTGTAGGTTACAATGTTGGAGGGGGAGTTGTTTCGAATTCAGAATTTAAGGGAACACTTATAACAAACAGATATTATAATTCACAAACCTCAAATTTTGTTAACATTGGAGCAATAGCTGGGGCAACCGAATATACAAACGCAGGAATTAGTTCAAATAAAGTTCAAGATATCCGATTATACGCATATGCATTAGCAGACGTTGATTGTAGTGCAAATAGTGTACAAGACGTCACCTACAGCTTGCTGGCCAATACCATAGCTGACAATGCAACTATCTTTTCAAACAATACTATTTCTGGCACTAATAAAATCGGATTAAGAGTTTGTGCTGAAGGATCATATCACGTATCTGCAAATATTGCTGGAGTCTCAGGTTTAGCATCTTTCTATGATGCTAGTGGCAGAGATTTTAGAGAAACACTAACAAAGTATAAGGTTAACACCTTTGGTACCACTGTCACTGAAACCATTGAGAGGGGCAGTATGGCTATTGCTACATCAACTGGTAAATGGGATCAAAGATTACCTGGTGTAGTAGTTTTAGGTTTTCCAGTGACTGGACCTTATTATGACTATGATGGGTCCTATAGACGTGCAAATATAGTGAGGGTTCCATAACTACGAAGTATTGCTACTAAAAAGTGTATATCGAATTAAAAATAAAGGTGCTAATTTATAGTTTTCTTCAACCTTAAGTCTCATGATTTTTGTAGCATTAGATCTATAGAGATTCTATTAACAAAACAAATTTAACCTTATGTGTGAAAAGTCTCCCGCCTCTATAGGCGGTGAGATGAAGGCACACCTTGTTCGACCGTCTGTATTGACACTTTGAGAATTTCTAAGAATCAGTGCATATAAGGGAGGTCTGATTTTCGAGTGGACTTGGTTAGTAATAATCATTCGGCGCGAAGGTCTTCGATTACTCACCTCATAGCGTATTACATCGAACCGTGGGACGCACGGGGATAGCTTGGTAAAACATCCTGCCGTAAGTGGGAGTTCTAAGGAAGCCCCCGACTCAAACGCCGTAGGGGTTAGTCGACGGGAGTACGTCACTACTTGTTTCTTTATCTAAACACGGAATAACATGCCAAACGATTATGTTACATTAAAAGCACTCGTAAGCGAGACAAATCTGCTACTATTCAAGGGAAGAATAAATAAAATTGTTGTTTTGACCGACTCGAGCGTTGCTTTGTTTGTGCGCGCCAATGGAAAAAATCATACACTTTTAATATCTACGGAAAGTGCTAAAGCGCGAATGCACCTCACAAGCAGAAAACTAAGCTTCCAAGAAACGCCAAATGCTTTCTGTATGCTACTACGAAAATACCTTGAAAATTCCATTATTAATAACATTGAACTTCTAAACAATGATAGGATAATATCTATTAATTGCAGTGTAATGAATGAGTTACACGATGAAAGTATGTATCGCTTAATAATTGAGATTATGGGCGGTGGATCTAATATAATATTAACCGATAAGAATTACCTTATTTTAGATGCTGAAAAGCGTATATATGACAACACAGATAGGTGTATATTCCCTCATCAAGAATATAAATTTCCCATTATGACAAAGCTCCCAATTGATTCTATACTAGCAATGCAAGAATTGACTAGTGCTAGAGATGAAAGGGAAAGAGCTGAGATTTTAAAGAAAATTTGTGGTTTAGCTCAAGAAAGCGTTGTTGAACTTATATTGAGATGCAAGTCGAAAGCTGTAAGTGAGGTTTTAATTGAATTTTGTGATCTTTACAGTCAGCCGTCTTTTTCTCCAGTAGTAACTATTGATTTAAACGGTGTCATACACGGATTTTATGCATTCCCATATATTTCAGTAAATAAAGAAACAAGAAAATATTCAAGTCTTAACGAAGCTTTAGATGAGTATTATACTCAGGCCTGTGAGGCAGATAAAAAGCACCTTGAAACTCATGAATTGCGATTATCTGTCAAACGCTGTAAACAGAAATTAGAGCGCAGACTAAATGATTACAGTGAAAAAATTTCAAAAAAACTAGAGACAGAAAGGTTACTTCAGCAGGCTGAAATATTAAAAGGTTATATTTTTGGTGTTAGTCCTAAAGAAGATTTTAAAATGCCATCAGTAATTGAGTGTTACGATTATTACAACGATCAAAACATAAGTTTAGAGCTCAACCCACTTTTGTCCGCTCAGGAAAATCTAAGTAGCTATTTCAAGCGTTATAAAAAGCTTAAAGCGGGGATAGCACATGCCGAAAAAGAAATTGAAGAAACTAAGTTGCAATTAGAGTATATAAAGTCTATAGAGGCTGGAATTGAAAATTGTGATTCTAACGTTGAATATGCAGAATTAAGGCAAGAAATTAAAGCATTGCAATTTGCAAATTCCACTAATATAGTAAGCACACGTAAAAAACCTAAGGAGTCACAGCCAATAACCTTTTCAATTGATGGATTTAGGTGTTATATCGGAAAAAACAATAAACAAAACGCATTGATTACATTCGATATTGCAAAAGGAAATGATGTTTGGGTGCACTCAAAGGATTATCATGGTGCACATGGAGTTATTATCAGTAGTGGGCAAACTGTGCCACTGAATATAATTGAAACTGTTGCATCTTATGTTGCATTTTTTTGTCAGGCAAGGTCATCAGACAAGGTTGAAATTGTTTATACTCTCCGCAAATTTGTAAAAAAAACCACTAAACTAGGTATGGTAACCTATGTTAATTATAAATCTATAACAGTAAAACCTAAAAAGCTATAGATATTACCAAACCAGCTAAATGTTTCGTTTTCTAGTCATTTTGGTATGAAAGCTTTGGATGATTGAATATCATCCTGATCTTGTTTTCAGAGACACTTTGCAGAAATTGATTAGCCTTTGCATGAATTTGCTTTTTGTTTATTGGAGTTATTCCAGAATGAATGTTTTTTTTAGGATATTATTTAGGTATTCCTGCGGGTTAAGCTC
>JAITQU010000015.1 GCA_031288735.1 Christensenellaceae bacterium | reverse complement strand
TGTTATAGCTTTGTTATATGCTTCTTGTAACGAAACGTCTTTTTGTTCAACATTTTCATCTGCTTGGTTCTGGTTAACCCAATTTATTAATCTCAATCCACCAACTTCTTCAGTATCTGTTTCAACTATTTTATTGCCAGCACCGCTAACAATAGCTGCAGATTTTGCAAGCTGGTTGGCTGCATACGCGGGAATTACAGACATTTTTACAGACGACGGCAGAGGCAAATAACTACCTGCAACGCTCGGCACCACCATTCCGTTTGTAAAAAACCCACCAGTTTGCAATACACCTATCAAGTTTGCTGCGCCAGGAACAAAAACAGCGTACAATAACGTTAATTCTGCTAAGTTTTGGGTATCCAGATAGAAAATTTCCATGAAAGATACTAAAAATTCTTCAACTTCTGGAATTTCAAAATTGTGTACAATGCTTAGTAAACTATTTTTGCCCGCTTGGGCAAAAGTTTTGTGCATTAATTCATGCCGCAATGTGTCTCCAAAAAATTTTAGCTTTTTGGCACTTGTTCCGTCTGGACTTGCTACAAAAATCGCGTAAAATACATTCCAATTTACAACAACTTTACCTGAATTCGCATTGTAGTGCATTAGTTCGTCTGTTGTAATATTGTTATCAAGTTCTATGAAATTTGTGGCATCAGAAACTAAACCCGGATCTAAAAAATTTAAGTATTGATTAAATATTTCAGTATTTGATTCAGGAATTTTTGCACCGTTTACACGCACAAAGCTCGCACCATCTTGGAGAATTTCAAGCTTGGATTTTTGGTCAGCGATGAAAGTTGTAATGTTAGCTGCAATATCGCTGAGATTTCCGTATATCGAAAAACCGGTTTTCAATAATACTTCTTGAGCGGCTCCGAAAGAGTCAGATTCTATTTTGTCGGCTATTACTTCGGCACCGGATATCGAGGAGGAGACGGATTCGGGTGATTTGCGGGATTTTCGGGCAGCTTGTTGATGAAGCTCCGCCCATGTTTTTCCTATGTACTCCCTTATCTGATATTGAAATTGTTCATTTACAAATTTTGCCATAATTGCCGCACCATTTACTGGGAAAAAATTATCAAAATATTTTTCCGGCACAACAATGTTAATCATCAGGTAGTCTCCTTTTTTTGACCGCACGTCAAAAGGCTTAAGAACACTCTGTTTAAGACTATCAGCAATTGACATATCTAAAAACGCTAAAAAATCATTGCTTAAAAATTCGCATTCACCTTGTTTGATTTCAACTGAAACCAACGGTGGCACATGTTCATCAGCCTTATCACAAGATTGGTATATCGTAGCAAGCTGGTTAGAAATGTAATTCAACGCAAATGCTGCATGTCTTATATCCCCTGGGAAACCTGCATCGGAGCTATCAGAACCATAAACAGTCGGTTTGAAATTACTACTGTATTCGTTAATAATTCTTGTTTGCGCTTCTGAAATTTCTTTGAGAACTAATGGCATATCTGCTACTGGATTAACAAAAGTAGGATATGTTTGCTCAAGTATTTTTTGGTTTTCATGCACTGACCGTCTATTATTGCTTTTAAGCACATTTATACTTGCAGAGCTTGACAACACAATATATGATCCGCTCTTTGGCGTTGGACCAAGTGTTATGTTTTTAACATATTTACTAATAAGAATATCTAACATCATTTTTTGGTCAGCAGAAAGATTTATTTTTAATGCATCATCCTCTGGCATTGACATAATTGTCACGTCATCAATGTTTACATTGCCGGTTGTTGCAAACCTATTTACCATAAAATCAGCTATCGCTTTCATTTGAAAATTCAGGTATTTTTTAATTTCTTCTCCATCTTCTGTTATATTTCGCCACATACTCATTTTTTTTACAATAGCCTTGCGAGACTGAATAACCTTGTTTAACGATGAATCTATGGCACTATTAGATAATATTGATTGCGGTGGAATTTTTCCTAATTCTCCATTAGCAAAAACATTAACCATCCAATATAAATTCTCATCTTTTACAATGGAGACACAGCTGTTTATGAATTTCTTTGAAAACACAAATTTTACATCGTTATCTTTACGCTTATCGTAAATTGCTTTTGCAATTAAAAAATCTACAAAATTTTTGGTATCTTCACTCAACGAAAGCAGCGTTGTTGGTCTGGACTGATTCAAAGCTCGAATACTTGAAACATTACTTGCTATCATGTTCCATTGGCTATTAATGTATTGGGTAAATTGTTTATCGTTTTTGACAACGTTGTCGATGAAAAACGACGATGTGGCTGCGAATTCTGCATTTATATTTATCTTGTTTAGATTTCTTTTATTTTCTGCTTCCAAAATTAACCCGCATATATAATTTTCTTGATCTGCTTCAAGTATTTTTTGAAACGCAGTTGCAGAAACACTATCTATAAGCTCAAAGGAAACACCAAGTGCTTGAAGCATATGTCCATGCTCCCTTACTAAACGTATACTAATCATATTATCTATGTATTTTCCCCATTTTGTTCTAAAAACTTGTATGTAATCTCTATTCACTGTATCTTTCACTGGAGGACTGGTGATAAGACTAACTTTTACCAAATTTCTGCCTTGAACGTTTTGATTAGCAAGAACAGATGATGCTTCTTTAATTCGCTGCTTGATATAACCCTGCAATACTGATTTGTTTGGCAAACCTGCATCAGCTAACTCAAAATCTAAAGTTGTAAAACTTACATTATTTACATCTACGTCAATGGTTTTAGAAAACTCCTGCAAAACATTAGGATAAAATTCTTGATATTTTTTATCAGCTTCTGCGAGCAGTCCATTAATATTACTTTTCTTGATACCGACAGTTGTAGTAGCTGAATTTAAACTGTCTCTTGTTTTCTTGTCAATCACCACATACGCATGTCCGTTGGGCAACTTTTCCATTCCTGCTGACATTAAATTCGCTTTATCATCGTTGGCACTAAGTTCAGCATCTATCAAAATTGGAAAATGCAAATTTATACCATTTTTAAAAGCACTATTGTACACAGACTGAATATGGTAATCTATAGTGTTTTTTAATTTTACCGAAGCTTTCTTTTGAACATCTATTTTTACAGTAGTAAGTATCTCTGATAGCTTGATAATCAGGGGCTTTACACTATGTGGCGAAAACTTGTCTTTTGTGTCATATTTTTCAACTTCTGATTTAATTTTATTTACTATTCCTTGTGTTTTTTCTTGAACGTAGGTTTCAAGCAATCCCTTACCTACATCATTTTTGAGATCATCCAGATTATCAACACTAATGGTATCGGTAGGTGTTTTTACTGTTGTAGCTGCTGGTTTTTTTAACCCAGCATTTTCTAGTGCTTCTATCTGTTGAACAGTACCCTCATGAAGTTTGCCACCAAAAAATTTACTTATTACATCACCAAATATAAGACTGGCACCTTTCACTTGCGAAACCAATGTCATACTTGAATGTAATTTATCTAAGTTTGTTTTTCCAAAAAAACTTTCAAGTTCTTCAGCAGTTTTGAAGCGTTCAAGCAACACAGATGAAGCTTCAACTAGTCTATATTCAAGTAAATAATTCTCAAGATAGATTGCAGCATCTATTGTATTCTTAATAACTGGGACAGATTGCAGCTGCAGCTGCAGCTGTGGAAACATAAAATCCATCCAATCACTGTTGATTTTCTTGTTCGCTTTATTTTTAATACCTTGTAATGCCGATTCGTAATTTTTATTAGTGTTTTGAATTTTAACAAAAGGGATTTCATCAAAACGATAGCCAGTTGATCTGGTAATAGTTTTTGTGACAGGTAAGTATTTTTTAGCCGGTATTTGCGACATTGTTTCTAGATGTTGCTCACCACCATAGTATTTTTTTAGTGCTTCACTAAATACTGGGTTTACGCCCGGTACTTGCGAAAAAAACGTTATGCTTGAATGTATATTTTTAATATTTTCTTCACCAAAATATGACTCAAACTCTTTTTTTGTGTAATTCTTAATTATCGCAGACAACACATCAACCATTTCTCTACCAGGTTGTTGCATCGGTCTACCCGCTCCTAATGCAGCACTGTAATCAAGATAATAATATGCTTCAAGTAAATTATCTAGGACAATAGATTTGGACGGATCGTCTACGCTTTTAGTATTATTTACGCCTTTAATCTGTGGGAATAGCTTATCGCAAGCTTCTTCTAGAATGTTAGCTCCCATTTTCGGCAGCTTCACACTACTGTTTATATCGTTCCACAGAAGCTGTCTGGCATTTTTACCATTATGATTTAAGACTCGGTTTACAACAATACTTTTTATTTTTACGTCAATAATCGGTGCTAAATTTAATGACACAATATCTATGTTGTTTGCAACTGGGACCATTGAAGTAAAGATATGTCTGCCTACATCAAAATAATTCTTCACAACTAAATTCGGGGTACCAGCAAAATGAGTGTCTATTATTTCTTTAAATATATTGCACACTACATTAGGGTTCGCAGGCGAGACGATAGTTCCAATGCTTGGATCAGCTTCTGTGGCTATGGAAAACATTGTTATGCTTCTGTAAAAATATTCCCATCCAAGAGTATCGTCACTAAAAAAGTCTTGTAGCTCATTTGTTTTTCCTCTTGGAAAACGCACAAGCAAAGCATAGCAAGCTTGAAGCAATCTTGCTCCAATTGCAGAATAACGAAGGTAATCTCTAGCTTCTTCGTAGCTGTTGAGTGCAAGCGATTGATGCTTTGTACCTGTTGGTACACTAATCCTGCCAGATTCTGGTATTCCTTTGCCAAGATGAGGACCTATTTTTGCTACCGGAAACACACTATCAGCCGGCCAATCCTTTACTTTTACTGATTTATCGTTAATGTCTTTTAGTGCTTTCTCGTAAGTCGGTGTTAAGGTGATGAGAGCCGGTTCGTTATTTTTATCCAGACGAATACCGCCTTTGCCATCAGAGACTGTAGTTTTAAATTCACGTTCTTGCGAAACAAAGTATGCATTATACCTTGGGTTAAATTTTATGCCATTAAAAAACTTCTCTAGTATTCTTTTAAACACAGGATCGGCATTCGGTACTTGCGAAAACAATGTCATACTTGAATATAGTCTTGCGGTATTCTCTCCTCCAAAAAAATTCGTAATTTCGTCAAAATCCCTAAGGGAAAGTACACATTCTGAACGTTTAATTAACCCTTGCCGAAGCTCATCGTCATTATAATAAGCTACAATTTCATTAAAATTATTAATGTATAGCGAAGCATCTTCGGATGGGAATATCACTCCGTTATTGTCCTCACTCGTTGTATCAGATTTTAGCAATGGCGCATGTGGAAAAAACTCACACATTTTAAAGCGAAGCGAATAAAAATGCTGCGACGGGTACATCCCAATATCGTATGCTAGAATGTTAGATGTTGTATCAAATACTATTTTTTTCACATTTTGGTTGTCTGTAATGTTAATTTTACACTGCTTATTTTGCCTATATCTATACCCTGCTAACTTCTTAGTATATTTGTTATTGGCATCTTGGTCTTTAATGTCTTTTGCAGCCGTAATTTTATCATAGATATCTTTTCTACAATATATGTATGTGACGATTGTCCCATCATTTGCTCCCGTCTTATCTTTAAAAGCAGGGGTTCCCTCATCTTTAATTTTAAAAACACTCGAATCGTCAAAAAGATACCACGCGTCTTTTCCATTTTCTCTCATTCTTATCTCTGAAAAAAAATGACCATGCTTTGCCGACAACCCAACATGCACTATTGTACCCCAAATAACGTATTCTGTATTTTCAAGAACAGAGCTGCTTACATTTTTATCTAAGTACGGTTTTATATTTAGAATATCTGGAGCTTCCACAAAAGTATTTATCTTATTAGACACATTAGCATTGGGGTTAAATTCTTGGATTAATTTATCATAATCTACCCTAGAAAATTGCACTTGTAGGGTTTCCGGATTATTCAAAAACGTAATAGCAGATTTCACAGTTTCAGGATCTTCCATT
The DNA here is from genome assembly GCA_031288735.1 of Christensenellaceae bacterium. GTDB lineage: Bacteria > Bacillota > Clostridia > Christensenellales > DTU072 > JAITQU01. The sequence continues at coordinate 4,480 of JAITQU010000015.1, read as the reverse complement.
ACATTAAACTGTGTCTTCATTTCAGGTTCTACTTTATATTGGGTATATGTATCCAAGCATTTCTCAAGTGTTATAGATTTGCCAGATAGCACAGTGTCATCAGGAATTTGTAGAATAATCTGCTCAACATTTTCCTCTCTTCTGTGTACCTCTGTCTCGGCATATTTTCTATACGCAGGTGCATGCAAAATGACCTGCTTCATAGTAAATTTATTCAAAATATCAATAGCAGAGTCATCTCCTTTCATTGCATCAGAATATAAAACATCCCTAAGCAAGTACTGCGAAAATTCATTTGCGTCTTGTTGATGCTCCAAACTTTCCCGATTAAACAACACTCCATCTTCTTTGTACACCACATCCAAAAGTGTGTACGATGTAGCCAACGGATCATTGACATCCATCCTAGTAAATATGTTTTTGACCTCATTTAGTGCTTGCGAACTGCTACCTTTTTTAACGACAGCATCGTAAACATCTGGCATATGGTAAAGCTGTTGTAAATAGCTGTTCGCATAGCAAACAGTACCCGTGTTGCGTAAACCCGGATGATCAAAATCATCTATTAATTCATACCCAACTGGTCTTTTTGCAGAAACCGTATATAAAAATTCACTATACCTATCTGATGTTCCCGCTGATATTGAAGAAAGTAATGGGTTGACCATTTTAGGATAATTATCAATAGCGTATTGCCTTAAATCACCTATCTTTTTAATCAGTGAAGCTCTGCCGGAAGTAGCAACAGCAGTATTATCGCCCTTTGACAAAGAAATAAGACACTGGCACCGTTGAATGAGTGGCACGACATCGCTTACCGGATTACCGGCTTTGTCTTTAGTACTGGTACGAAAAAACCTGTCACTAACGTAGGGCCATTGCACAAGCTCTGAGCACTTCTGATTATAAAATTTATCAAACTTCACAAAAACTCCATCGTTACTTTTATCTTCAAGCTTTTTAAAATAGTCTTGTTTTTTGATTTCAATATCATCAAATTTTTTCTGTATTGCTGCAAGTTTCACTTTATCTGATTTAGTACTATCTATATTTAATACAATATTTTTATAATCAGAAAATGCATCAAACGAATATTTTTTGCCAGTTTCTTTTTTTGCTTTTAACTGCTCGTAAAAATCAAGCAACGCGTTTGCACTATTAATTTTATAATTTAAATCATAGTTTTCACTCTCTAACACCGAAACGCGAGAATCTACCATATTAAAAACTTGTTCAAAATTAGAAACATACCTTTCAAATTTTGCAACTTGTTGCTGTTGTATTATTTTTTTGTTGATATTAAAAATATTTGTTTCTATAGTCTGTATTTGTCCTGCAAGAAAAGTAGCATGACCTTTCATTGCTTTTTTTAGATTTTCGTCCGCATTGAGCATCAAAATCTCAAACAGTGAATTCTCATTGTAAACATCACCAGGTAAAAGTGGATCAATAGCAACAATATTAATATTTCCTTGCCGCCTGCTCTGGTTATCAATATCATAACCAAAATGCGACAACCACCAATCAAACAGTTTGCTTGCCTGCCTCCTAACTACACAGTCTATGTAAAACTTTAATACCACCTCTTCATCCTTGGTTTTTTCGGGCCATGTAAAACCATTTAATAAGCCTTCTACGTCCATTATTTTTATATCATTGCCATCAATTCTATCAATATTATACTTACGTTGTATATCTATAATTTTCCCAAATTGATTAGATATGTAAATAATGGCATTTCTGATCACTTTGTCATTATCAGCTATTACTTGTTGCGTAGCAAGTATTCTGGCGCTTTCTTCACCTGTGTATCGGTTTGATGATTTTGGAATTGGCAAAAAAGCATCTATAAGATTTCTTGGGTATGGCAGTTTTAGCGATGGCTTTGTCACATTTTTTAAGAAAGTTATATCTTCAGGATCATTTGGTACTAATGTAGGAATGATTGTTGGGTTTGGCGTAGCAGACGGGGTTAATGTATTACTAGGCATATTAGGAATGTCTGGCATATTCGAATATTGTGGCTTAATCCTTTGCAACTCTCTGTGATATTCAGATACCAAAGCATAATAATTTTGATACTCTTTGACTCTATCTTCGTTTTGCTTCAAAGGCGATAGTTGTATTAACGCACCAAGATCCACAGTTTCTGCAACAATAACATTCTGGAAAAACAGGAATATATCGTTAACTTTCATAACCGGATTTTTATTATTCAATATAGATGCAATACTACTTAAAGCTTGCTTAATTCCACCACTATCGTCTTTTGTTCTCGCACAAATCATACGAAATTCTCTGTCATTATCGATACTTTCTGTTATCTTTCTATCTATAGCAATTCTATTTGCCGATGGTAGCGTTGTTTCCATAAACTGGTAGCTATCTATCTCGTCAGTAGTAGGAACAAAATTACTATTTAAAGACTGCGAGCGAAAATATTCATTTATCGCTAATCCAATCTTATAATTTAAGTAATGCTTCATCTGGTTTTGAGTATCATCTGGTATATCACTTACGTTGCGTATTTTGTCTACCAATTCGCTATTAAAAGTTAGATTTTTACCAGCTTCAACAGAAAGTCGAAGTTCATTCGTATATATACAAATTTTATTGTTAATATAATTAGATATGTTGTTGTTCGATGGTTTTTTAGTAGGGTAGTCGTGTTTTGGCTCTTTGAAATACGGATTAATAAGTTTTTCCAATTTGGATACAAGCGTTTTTTTGTCGTAGTTGACGTTTTTTAAAATTTTAGTAAACAACCCATTGAAGCGGTTGAGTTCTATCGATGAATTTGCTAACCCTTTTGCAGTTTTTTTATCATATTTTTTTTTATCGTTATTAAATAGATTTTTCAATTCGTTTTCAATCTTAATACTTTCTTTTTTGAAATTTACGCCAAAAGCTTTATTAAATTCACCAAAAAACTTATCATCAACCATCAGCGATGTTTTAGGGTCAGATTCAAAGCTCAAAATAAACATAGTAAAACTGACTAAAAACCCATACATTGCCGAAATATCATTAGAACACTTCTGCATATTGTCGAAATCAATCAAAGTTACCTGACCGGTTACAGGACTATAAAAAACATTCTTGTTATGTCCATCTCTTCCGTACACAATATTCCGGTTTAGCAGTTCTGTCAATACCTTTAGCAAACCATACACTACTTCTTGTTTTTGTTCAGGTTGTATGTATTTAACAACCTTATCTGCACTATCGCCTGCTGCCCGATCCATCTCAACAACAATTTCTGTTTGACCGCGACATTTATTAATAAAAACATTTCTGTACGCCGCAAGTCCGGGCACATCTTTTAATTCGGTTTCGAATAGATACAGTATATTTTTCTGTACCTTATAAATTTCACTGTTTTCGTCTTGGATTTGATCTTTAGATTGAAATACCTTTTTAGCCATTGGTGCATTACCTTTATTAAAAGCTAAAACTGAAACTTTACCAAAGGACCCGGCACCAACTTGTTTTGCGTCCACACTCAGGTCGTATTGTCTTTGCCCGTTTTCATCCATATATGCATATTCTGTTTGTTTTAACAACCCGTTATCTATAAATTTTTTAGTTAGCTCATATCTTTGCTCATAAGTGAAGAAAACAGAAAGTATATCCGGTTTACCCGTAGCAGTAGCGGCTGTAAACCTAAGTTTGCCTTTATTATCAAACAAACCATCCAATTCTTTTTTTATGTTACCTAGCTCTTCTACTCCTATATTATGAAATGTTTGCATTTCAAAGTGATTTTTTAAATTTATTATTTGCTGTATTGTTGTGGCAGGAATAGTGAATTTTTTGGTATAAGTCAATCCGATTGGCGAGTAGTTAGTTTCTATAACAAAACTTGGTGTGACTTTAGTCGCTTTAGTCGTTTTGTAATTTAAAAACTCAATAAACCCAGGAAAGCAGTCTTCAAAGTATATACTTTCTACGTTACTCATTTTGGCTAAATCAATGGTATGCACTTTTTTCTCCGGACGATAATGGCCTTCTGCTACAAGAACAGAGTCATCTGACCATACAAATGCTTCTTTATCAGATACATGCTTTACCACTATTTTTTTTTCGCTACTTGGTTGAACATCAAAAACACCAGCAGCTGGCAATTTTGGCATATTAGTTGTTGATGGTCGTAATAAAGTTGGCCGTAATTTTCGCGCCTCCTTATTTATTAAATCTGTTAATTTTTTTTCTTCAAGTACGAGATTCTCTACTTGTTTTCTACCCTCATTTTTATCGTTAGCACCCAGACGGGTATTTATATATGCAGACAAAGTTATTATGCTTGCTCTTATAGGAAACAATTCTTGTTCGTGCTTAATAATTTTTTGTTTTGCTACATTTTCTGCCTGCTTTCTTGCTAACTTTGCGTTTTCGTCAACATCAGGTTCAGAGTCAGAGTCAGAATTAGGGTCAGAGTCAGAACTAGAAGAACTATACGGCGAACCGGGTTTTCCTTTTG
>JAITQU010000071.1 GCA_031288735.1 Christensenellaceae bacterium | reverse complement strand
CAACATGATCGTTTTAAATGCAGAAAAAGCTATTTAAAATAACAATTTTTGAAATTTGTTTTAAATTTAGGTCATTAACAATTAAGCTGTTGTTGTTTTCATATGGGGTGTGAACAGTAACGGTGTATTAACATTATCGCTACAAAGTAGCCAATATTGTTGCAAAAATGTGACATTTCGATTATAATAACTTTACTTCTAAGTGCTGAAACTACTAAAAATAACAAAATTACCACAGTACTGACAATGTTTTGGTAATTACCAAAAAGACAAGTTTAGTCTTCGAAGCACACCATTATGTTCAAGCTTTTTTGAAAAGACAAAATAAGACAAATGAAGCAAAGAAAATATATTATTTCAAATTACCCCACAGATTAAAAGATATAAGTTTTTAAGAATGCAACTATAGTTTATTAAAAACATCAAATACAAAGTTAGCACACTTAAATTTATCATAATATTAACGAATTTTAAGGAGTAGAATTATCTTATGGATTTTCTCATTAGGAGCTTTGAAGAATTATTCAGAGATGGTAACTGGAAGATGGTTGTCATGTGGGGCATTGGGTGTTTTCTTATCTATCTTGCAATTAAAAAAGAATTAGAACCTGCACTTTTGTTACCAATGGGGTTTGGTGCAATACTCATAAATTTACCTTTTTCTGGGGCAATTGACCAGACATTGGCAGCAGGGATTGAAGCACCTGGTATAATACAGTGGTTATATACAGGTGGTATTGAAGCTTCTGAGGCTTTACCACTTTTACTCTTTATAGGGATCGGAGCTATGATAGATTTTGGTCCGTTACTTGCAAATCCTAAATTGTTATTTTTTGGTGCAGCTGCGCAATTTGGGATTTTTGTTACAGTAATATTAGCGGTGCTTTGTGGATTCTCACTAGCGGACGCAACATCAACTGGTATAATTGCGGCAGCTGACGGACCAACGTCTATTTTGGTAGGTCAATTATTAGATACAGGATATCTTGCTGCCATAGTTGTTGTCGCATACTCATATATGGCATTAGTGCCTATAATTCAGCCTTTTGCAATTAAGCTAGTTACAACAAAGAAAGAAAGATGCATTAGAATGGCATATAATCCTCTAAATGTTACACGATCGATGAAGATAATATTTCCAATAGCAGTAACACTGATTGCTGGGCTTATCGCTCCAGCTTCTATTGCGCTTGTTGGTATGCTTATGTTTGGAAATTTGATAAGAGAATGTGGTGTGCTTAACAACCTATCAGAAACAGCACAAAAAACACTTGCTAATTTAGTTACTTTGTTTCTAGGCATAACAGTAGCCTTTAGCATGGAGGCTGAAGTTTTTGTTAGAGTAGAGACATTAATGATAATGGTGTTTGGTTTATTTGGTTTTGTTATGGACTCTGTAGGTGGTGTTCTCTTTGCAAAATTTGTTAACATTTTCCTGCCAGCTGGTAAAAAAATAAACCCAATGGTAGGTGCCGCAGGGATATCAGCATTCCCTATGTCTGCTAGAATTGTGCAAAAAATGGGAGTTCAGGCTGATCCGCAAAACCATCTGCTCATGCATGCAATTAGCGCAAATGTGTCTGGTCAAATTGGATCGGTTGTTGCAGGTGGCATTATATTAGCACTAGTTCCAGGTATGATTGCTGCACTAGGCGTAGCTTAATATAAATATGGAAGTAAAAAACATTATATTTGTTTTATTGTTTATACTTTGTTGACAAAAGCATGCGCATAATGTATAACGTTTATTAGCATTTGAAAAACACTAATTTAGATCCAATTATACGACAAACCTTGCTTATTGGAACATAGAACTCGCAATGGTTACTTGAAACTCCCGAAGTTAGGAGGTGTCAGTGTAAAACAGCATTGTCAAGTTCTATCTGATTACAAGTTGAAATCAGTTCAGTGTCAAAGCTCGTCTTTAAAGTATTACGCATCCATACTTTAGAGCATGAATAACCGTTGAATCCATTAAGACTGTAAATGTTCTGGGATTGGATTTTTCGATGTCCGAACAGTAGGTTGACAGCAATGTCGACAGACTCATACCCACGATTTTATAGGGGTCGCAAGAAAACTCGAAAACCACGCAAGTTATCCCGCCCAGAAAAGCGGCAAGAATAGAGCAAAGCAGTGGGAAAAGTGGTGCAATCTCTGAATTTTGGAGAAGCGTATCTGACAACGGCTGGGGAACGTTTAGGTTTCCTCGGATGCAAGTTGACAAAACAAGGAAAGTTCTGACGATTAATAAGTGGTTTTCGTCCTAAACTGTGTCATGTATGTGGCTATGTAGCAACAGACTGACATTAAGGGCAGGTCGTGGACATGCGAAAGTTGTGGAGCACATCATCATAGGGACATCAACTAAGCCGCAACATTCGGTGCGAAGGGCTTCGATTACTCACCTCATAGCGCATTACATCGAACCGTGGGACGCACGTGGGATAGCTTGGTAAAATGTCCTGCCGTAAGGGGAGTTCCCAAGAAGACCCCGACTCAAACGCCGTAGGCGTTAGTCGGCGAGAGTACGTCACAATAAAATGTGACTATAATCTGGTATTGTTAAAATTTTAAGGAGTAACAGGGAAGAGATGAAACAATTATTGTTACAAGTTGACACGAATTCATTGAAAGCGGCAGGTGAACTAGCTTGGAAAGGGATGCTCTCAATATTTCTCGTAATGGGACTGATTTTTGCAGTGATATGGGTTCTTAACATAGTTACAAACAAATCTCAAGAAAAGAGAAAACAAATTAAACAAAAAGCCTTAGCTGCTGTTGAAAAAGAAAACAGTGAGATAGAGGAAAAAATTCAATAAAAATTGAAGTCACAAAAGAGAGACAACTTCAGAATACAAATTTTGTGTCAAAATTTACTATTCGTAATTATTTATTAGGTGGAGCACTTTCAGTTTTTATTTCAATGGTTTTAACCTTATGTGTGTAAAGTATCCCGCCTCTATAGGCGGTGAGATGAAGGCACAACTTGTTCGCTCCTCCTGTATTGACACTTAGTAGAATTTGTGAAAGAATCAGTGCATATAAGGGAAGTCTG
>JAITQU010000053.1 GCA_031288735.1 Christensenellaceae bacterium | reverse complement strand
ATCCTAAAACGCTTGCTGTATCGGTATTTGAAGGCGATTCAGATGCGCCACGAGATGAGGTTAGTGCTCGTAAATGGGCGAGTCTGGGAATAGAAAATGATAGGATATTTTATCTCCCTAAGAAAAACAATTGGTGGGGACCAGCTGGAGTGATTGGCCCATGTGGACCTGATACAGAGATATTTATAGTTCGCGACATGGATAATTGCTCTCATTCATGTTCTCCAGCTTGTAATTGTGGCAAGTATGTAGAAATTTGGAACAATGTGTTCATGGAGTATAACAAATTAATAGACGGAAAATACGTTCCACTAAGTCAGAAAAATGTTGATACTGGTATGGGATTGGAAAGAACTGTTGCAATGCTAAATGGAAATGAAAGCGTCTATGAAACTGATGTTTTTAAGCCAGCAGTTGACTTGCTGAGTGCGAAATTTTCTAACCTTACTAAAGCTAATATCCGTGCAATACGAGTTATTGCAGACCACATGCGAACAGCAGTTTTCATGCTAGGTGACGAAAAAGCAATATCCCCATCAAATACAGATCAAGGCTATATTCTAAGAAGACTCATTAGAAGAGCTTTGCGATTTGCTAGACAATCTGATATCGGGTCATCTGTGTTGATTGAAGTTGCGCAGACGTTTATTACTGTATATTCAGACATATATACTGAGCTGGAAGCTAACAAAAAGAGAGTAATAACCGAGATTGAAAAGGAGGTTTCTAAATTTGAAACCACACTACAGCAAGGACTTAAAGAATTCACGAAGCTTTTAAATTATATTCAAAACAATAAAATAAGCGGAAAAGCAGCATTCCGACTTTATGATACATTTGGCTTTCCTGTCGAGATGACACAGGAACTTGCAAAAGACAATGGTGTTGATATTGATATGGAGTCATACGCTAACTGTTTTTTAGAGCATCAACAAAAGTCTCAAACAGGTGCGGAGCAAAAATTCAAGGGTGGACTAGCCGATGCTGGCCTTGAAACCGCTAAACTCCACACGGCAACGCATTTATTACTTGCTTCACTAAAAAAAGTACTAAATGATACTAACATTAGACAAAATGGGAGCAATATTACGGCTGAAAGATTAAGATTTGATTTCAATTTTCCACGTCCATTAACACAAGATGAATTGAGTGCTGTTGAGAAGAACGTAAATACTGCCATCTCTGACGGCATTGAAGTTGTTTGTGAAGAAATGTCTTTATCTGATGCTAAACTAGCTGGAGCGACTGGTGTTTTTGAAAGTAAATACCATGAAACGGTAAAAGTATATACTATACCTGGATATTCTAAGGAAATTTGCGGTGGCCCGCATGCTAAAAACACAAAGGAATTAGTATCATTTCAGATTATTAAAGAGCAATCAAGCTCAAGTGGAATAAGACGCATCAAGGCAATAATAAAAGGCACTGGTCAAAATTAAGTTTTAAAATATATGCTTTAGATTTAAATAAAACTTTGCGTAATTTCTCAGTTGAAAATTATCTAACAAGCACTTGAATAAGAACATCGATGAAATTAGGATTATAAAAAACCGTGTACCCAAGAAAGGAGATTAACAATGTCAAACTGGCGAACAAGCTACGATTCTATAGCTCGCATAATTCGCGATGGTGCATATGCAAACCTTGAACTCAATAAATTAGACGAAAAGGATGAAAAGTTTGTAAAGCAGGTTGTTTATGGGACACTAGAGAACTATTTTGAAATAGAGAGCATTATTGATTCAATATGTCAAAAATCGCCACAACCAGCGGTAAGGATTCTGCTACTGCAGGCTATATATGCATTGAGATACATGAATATACCAGATTATGCTGTAGTGAACGAGCATGTAAATCTAGTTGAGGAAATCGGCAAAGAGCCACTTAAGGGATTCGTTAATGCGGTTTTAAAACGTGTATGCAGTGGTGATTACCTATTCCCAGCTGAGGATGACCCAAGATACAGTGAGATAAAATACAAATTACCACTGTGGCTCATTGAAGAGATTAAGAAGGAATACCCAGACAATTATGATGATATTTTGTATGTTGAGGGACGAAGAGAAAAGCATGTTAGGCTTAGTCCTAAAACACGTAGCGGTGCTTTTGAAGAGCGGGTAAAGAGCTTTACCAAGACTGACACTGGCTATTATGTTGCTCATTCTCCCTACATTGATCAAATGTTTGAAAAAGGCAAATTGACATATCAAAGCTACACTTCAACTCTTGCAGTGACTTGTGCTGGTGATGTTAATGGCAAGAGTGTGCTTGATCTATGTGCCGCACCTGGCGGCAAAAGTGTGTTTTTTGCTGAAAGAGGTGCTATAGTTACATCCTGCGACATCTATCCACATCGAATTGATCTTATCAAGAAATATGCTGATCGCATGGGTGTTGAGCTCAAAATTATGCAAAATGATGCGACCACGATTAAAACAGATTGGGTTAGAGAATTCGATGTTGTACTAGTAGATGCGCCTTGCTCTGGCATTGGTGTTATTTCTAAGCGTCGAGATATCATTTTCAAGAGGTCGCAAAAAGATATAAAGGTATTAGCTGAAATCCAGGCAAGAATACTCGATGTAAGCGCAACATATGTTAAACGCAACGGTTTGCTTATTTATTCTACATGCACTATATTGAGCGCAGAAAACAGCTCCGTAATTAACGGTTTCATAAAAGCGCATCCTGCCTTCCGACTTGAGTTTGAAAAACAATTTTTACCTTCAAATGATGGAACAGATGGCTTTTACATAGCAAAATTGATAAGAAGGGCATAGTTAAATTTCAAGCATGCATTTAAATAAGACTCTTTATCCTTTAAAGTATTATAAATTTATTGCTAAGGAGTGCTAGAGATAATCCTTGTGAGTCTAGTACTTAAAAACAAAAAGTGATGTAACTAGTGGTGCCCAAACTCAAATATCATCGCAGCATGACGGTATAAAGAAAGCTTTTAAAGGCAGTGATGTATAAATCAAACAGTTTTAATATTTTGGAGTCTAGTATGACTAGTGAAAAAACCAACATAAATACTGAAAAAAACATAAAAGAAAGTCTACAAGGGCTTACCTTTGATAAGCTTAGCAGTTTTATTTTAGGGGAGGGATTTCCTAAGTATCGAGTTGAACAAGTTTATAAAATGATAATGCAGGGGAAAGACTACGATGAGGCTACAAACATACCTTTAGAAATTAAAAACATGCTAAGTAAGAAGTATAATGCTATATCTGTAAGCTTGGAGTCGGAATTCTCAAGCAAAAGTGGTGCAAAAAAGTACTTGTATAGATTAAACGATGGGAACGTCATAGAAGGCGTATTTATGCCGCATGACTACGGAAATACGCTTTGTGTATCAACACAGATCGGTTGTAGGATGAATTGTTCATTTTGTGCAAGCGGGATTGGTGGACTGGTTCGAAACTTAACTGCTGACGAGATAGTAGGTCAGGTACTCTTAGCGGAGCGTTTAAACAATACGGACACATCAAAGCGGGCAATAAGCAATATTGTGTTAATGGGGAGCGGTGAACCACTCGATAACTATGAAAATGTAGTCAAGTTTTTATCAATTATTACTAGCCCTAAAGGTATAAACATAAGTCCTAGGAATATTTCGCTTTCGACAGTTGGATTAACAGATGGAATTAGAAGGCTAGCAACGAGTGGCTATAGTGTAACACTTGCAATCTCTTTACATGCACCAACGGACGAGAAACGCAAAAAACTCATCCCCATAAGTAACAAATATAAGCTAACCGAAGTAATGGAAGCGGCAAAGTTTTATTTTGAAAAGACAAAAAGGCGTTTAATATTTGAATACGCATTAACATCAGATGGTAACACTGACCAGGCAACGGCAAGAGAACTCATTAACCTACTTAAAGGTATTCCATGCCATGTAAACCTAATCCCATTGAATATAGTAGATGGCAAAAAAATAGGTAAAGCAAGTGCTAAACAGTCTACAGATTTTTTAGATACACTAAAAAAGGCTTCACTTTCTGTCACTATAAGACGTAGTCTAGGCGATGACATCGAAGGCGCATGTGGACAATTGCGACATAGTCGATTAGCGGAGCAAAAATGATGGAAGGGGTAGTAACGAAAGTGATATCTAATAGGTATACCGTAAAGTGTGAAGACCAAAAATATATAGCACACGCTAGAGGTCGCATCAAACTAGATAAAGATATTTTTGTTGGCGATAGAGTTCAGCTTATAAAGTCTAAGCCCTATGCAATTATCGATAAAATATTGCCAAGGACAAATGAACTCTCACGACTTGCTGTTGCAAATGTCGATGTAGTAGTGATAGTTATTGCAATAGTACCTACCCCTGATCTAGTACTAGTAGATAAAATCATTGTCAAATGTCATAAAGAAGGCATAAGGCCCGTGATATGTTATAATAAAACAGATCTTGCAACTACTCAACAAATAGCACTAACAACGGCTGGATATAGATCATTCGATTTAATTAAAGTATCTGCATCTACAGAAGAAGGACTTTCATCACTAGATGAAATAATTGAAAATAATGTTGTGTGTTTTGCAGGGCAGAGTGCTGTTGGAAAGACAAGTCTAATTAATGCAATATCCGATTTGAATCTAAAAACAGGGCAACTTTCATATAAAATTTCTCGTGGCAAAAACACAACACGACACGTTGAGTCCTATGAATTAAAGGGTGGGATTGTAATAGACACCTGTGGATTTTCAATGTTTGATATCAATGATCTTAAAAGTAACGAGCTTAAATATTATTATGATGATTACATGATAGAATCCTTCAATTGCAAATATAAGGATTGTAATCATATTAATGAGCCAGAATGTGCAGTAAAGAAAAAAGTGAATGAAAAAAAGCTAAATAGAGGTCGATACCTTAGGTATCGTACTATATATAAAGAATTAGACAAAAAGTGAGGAGAGCATATGGGAATTTTAGTTGCACCATCTATCCTAGCTGGTGATTTTGTTAATATGCAAAAAAGCATAGAGTTAATTTCTAAGTGCGGTGGAGATCTCGTTCATTGTGATGTTATGGATGGTGTCTATGTTAATAATATAACTTTCGGTATGCCTATGATAACTGCGATAAGAAAAATTACCAAACTGCCTTTAGACGTTCATTTAATGATAACTAAGCCAGAGAGATATGTAGAAGAGTTTATCGATGCTGGTGCCGACTATATAACATTCCATCCTGATGCAAGCGACGCTCCCAAACAGACACTTAAAAGAATACGGGCTATGGGGAAAAAGGCTGGAATAGTCTTGAATCCAAATATTGCATTTAACGATTATCAGGATCTGCTTTTTGACTCGGACTTGATTCTCATAATGAGTGTTTATGCTGGACGTGGCGGACAGAAATTTATCCCTGATACGCTTAATAAGGTTTTACAGGCTAGAGAATTTATTGAAAAACATAATTTAGGCATTCCCATTGAAATTGATGGTGGAATAAACGAATCCAATGCTCTAGATGCTGTATCGATGGGAGTTAGTATACTAGTTGCTGGGAGTAGTGTATATAATTCTTCTGATCCTGCTAGAACTATTTCAAAGTTGAAACAATTGAATAATTAATAATTAATAGCGCACTCTATATACTAGGAGTGTGATATGAAAGCAACAGGAATTGTAAAAAGAGTTGATGAGCTAGGAAGGATCGTAATTCCAAAAGAAATTAGACGTATAATGCGGATTAAAGAAAACGATGAATTAGAAATTGTCTCTTTAGAAGACGGATTTTTTATTAAAAAATATTCTGCATTGGGCGAAATTAACAAACTAGCAAAAGAATATGTTTTAGCGATTAATAAAGTTACAAAAAACATTGCAATTATCACAGACAGAGACTGCATTATTGCAACAAGCCATCCAAAGCAATTTGAAATAGGTGACAAACTTTCACTATTGGCTTGTAAAATGATAAAAGAGCGCAGTATGCGCTTATTTAACGCAACAGACAAGATTGATCTTTTTGATTACAGCACAGATGAATTTAAAAATATTGCACTAGTACCTATAATTTCTACTAGCAATATAGAAGGCGCAATTTTAATTTTTTCAAGCTCTTATTTTGATAATGCTATGCTAAATATTTTAAGCATAGGCGCAACTTTTTTTGCAAGCCAATTTTAGAAGTGTTAAGAAATGATAAAATAAATAAAAAGTGTGAAAAGAATACAAGCAGTAGTTTTTTAAAGGGAGCCGGTCTACTATCTCTTGCTATTTTAATAGCAAAAATAGTCGGAGCATTTTATCGCATACCGCTCACCAATATCCTTGGCGCAGAAGGAATTGGCGTATATCAATTGATATTTCCAGTGTACTCTTTTTTGCTATCTACATCATCAGGCGCATTGCCAATAGCAATTTCAATGCTAACAAGTCAATATTTAGCAAAAGGGGAAAGAGAGCGAGCTGAAAACATACTAAACATTTCAATGTCAGCATTGTTATTCGTAGGTATGATAGTGGCTATGTCGTTAATTGCGCTTTCTGGTGTTATCAGTAGACTACAAGGGAATGAGCTTGCTAGTCTTGGATATATTGCTATAGCTCCATCGGTGTTTTTCGTTTCGGGCATTGCTGTGTTAAGGGGTTGGTTTCAGGGTAATGGTAAAATGCAACCGTCTGCACTTTCACAGTTAATTGAGTCAATAGTGAAATTATTAGCTGGGCTAACTATTGCTAAAGCATTGCTACCTTATGGAATAAAGTGGGCAGTATTTGGAGCACTTACTGGCGTTACAATTTCAGAATGTATTACTTTTTTTTCGATGTATCTAATTTATAGAAAAAGTAGTCCGCCTTTTAAGCTCAATTTAAATTTAAAAACGGCAAAATCCAACTACAAAGAAATAATGAACATTTCAACGCCAATGACTATAGGCGGCATGATCCTACCTATTAGTCAAATAATAGATAGTTTGCTTGTAGTAAACATTTTGTCATATGCACTTGGAAGCTCTGTAGCGACAGCTTCGTATGGTCTATATATGGGGTGTGTAAATGCACTTATAAACTTTCCCGTCATGCTTGCTATTTCATTGGGTGTTGCTGTAATTCCACAGATTAGTAAGGATAAAGAAAGTAGAGATGTAATATCAATTATGAACAAAATCAATACTGCAGTTAAACTTGCACTGGTCATAAACATGCCAGTTGCATTTATGTTTATTAGCATTCCTAAAATTCTAATACAGCTACTATATCCATCCATCACACCAGCTGAGATTGAATTGGCTGCCAGTCTTTTAAGAATTGGTGCAGTAGGTGTTGTTGCGCTTTCAGTAACACAAATATGTACTTCTATCTTACAAGGACTAGGAGCAGTGTATAAGCCGATTAAAAATATGCTAGCAGGCATCATTGTAAAAATAGTTAGCATGTTAATATTACTACCACTAGTGGGAATATATGGTATTGCGATTGCTTCACTTTTATGTTTTCTACTGACAGCAGCGTTGAATATTGCAACACTAATAAGACTAATTGGCATAAGCGGCGGACTGTTTAAAAGCATTAGAGATATATTGCTTGCCAGTAGTATAATATGCTTAGCAATAACTTTGCTAGTATCTAGGTATTCTAACTGGTTATGTCTTTTACTTTCAGTATTAGCAGGAACGATAATCTATATTTTCCTTCTCATTGCCTTTCGCACGTTCCTAGAAAATGAACTTTTAGCATTCCCATTCGGAAAACAGTTAATAAGGATTTTTCACATTAACAATAAATAAAGCAAGTGGATTTTTGTATAGACATGTAAGCTCAGAATTATAAAGTTATTAATTCAAGGAAAAGTGACAGACGAAATTGCGCAAATACACTAATTTTGACAAAAACGACTCGGCAGAAAGCATAGGATAAAATCCAGGAATTTATGGTAGAACAAAATATTAAGTTTAAAATGACTATATTCACAGTTTTCTAATTATTACTGACATTTGATTCGCCAACCTCATTTGTCCTTTTCTTTTTCCTTTTAACAAACAAATATACCGCAAATCCACTCGCTACAACAAATACTGCCACACCTACAGAGATTAATACTATAGCCCACACAGGAAATGATTCATTTTCATCTTTGCGAGATGATTCGTTTTTATCTTCGTGGTACTGCTCTGCGGATATTTGTATTTTCGTAGTGAATAAAGACTCATTATGCACACTTTGATAAGTAAGCTCAAAATATAATAATTTTTGGTGCGAATCTAGATTAATTTGAATTGCGACATTAGAAAAAGAATCGGTGTCGGTCTCATCGCCAAAGAATTCTGACTTCTTAGAATCTTTAACCTTTGCTGACATAGAGCAACTCTCATTTTCTTCAATTTTTAGATCCTCAAAACAATCTTCGTATAACTGATAGTTATTGCCTCCTATATTTTCGTCAATAATAGTCCAAAAAATATCCATATCGGCGGCATAATTGCTTGTTATTTCATCATCATCAATAACTCGTTTAATGGATAATACACCCTCCTTTATGGTATACTCATCACGCAAATCAGAGTTTGTGCTGCCTATCGTAAAGTATCTTTCCTCCATTAACAGATGAGCATAAGGTCGTTCACCGCTTAAATCAACATCGTAGCTTTGGGTATATGCTGCAATCAAAGAGTTTCCATCATGGATTTCAATGTTTTTATATATTGCCTGTTTTTGCTGGTTTCTATCTATTTCTAAACTACTTTGGAAGGCATTAAGCAGTGGCACATCACTTGTGACGCACGCAAAAAACGCTGCCATAGAAATAGAGATAAATACTAGATATAACAACATTTTGCTTTTTTTGCTTTCCATTATTTGTTTCCTTTTGTATGAATTGCTTAGTGTCACTTGTATAAACTTCATAATATTTTATAGTGAAATTTTATAACATTAGGAGTTGGAATACCTGTGATAACTCCTTGAAATAGAAAAAACATGTCGACACAATCCTCTTATGGATGATTCATTTGAACTACAGATTGCAATGACAACAACACCAATGCATATAAGCGTCGATACATGCAAACCTCAAAGCATTTTCATCCATATTGGCAATATCATGAATGCTCAACCTCTTCAGGTGCAGGCTCTTTATACCTTGACATCTTTACAAGGAATATTGAAAGACCTATT
>JAITQU010000013.1 GCA_031288735.1 Christensenellaceae bacterium | reverse complement strand
ATGCCACGTTTTTTACAAAAAGGAAGCAATTCTTATGAGATATACGAGCAAAATTTATGTTCTTTAATGGTCTGAAAATTTTCAATTTTTCTGCGACAATTCATTTTACATTTTACACTGTTACTGTTTTAAAGTTCAAAATTAATTATCTATTTGACAAATACGCATCTAGTATTTATAATGAATATGCCAACCTAAATGCATTTTCTCTTAAAAATTAGTGTTGTTTAACCTTATGTGTAAAAAGACTCCCGCCTCTATAGGCGATGAGATAAAGGCACACCTTGTTCGACCGTCCTGTATTGACACTTCGCAATTTGTGAAAGAATCAGTGCATATAAGGGAGGTCTGATTTTCGAGTGGACTTGGATAGTAAAATCATGCGGTTCAAGATGTGTTCACCTTGTGCTTGTTGTAAAGTATCGACGCAGTGTCATTCGATGTAGCGCTAGTAGCTCAAAGAAATCTTTGAATATATATCCAAGCTACAAAATCACCCTTAGCAGTGGAATCAACACGACAGGTACATATACTTTTTAGTGCTAAGACAAAAACGGATATCAGCAAATTTATCAACGCATACAAGAGCGCAAGTAGCCGCATTGTAAAAAAAGAGTTCCCTAAAATACACAAAAGTCTTTGGAAAGAATATTTTAAGCCCGAGCTTTTGTTTGTTGACCGCTGGCGGTGCTCCTTATAGAAGTAATTAAACGATACAGAAAAAGCCCATGAAAATGCATATGAATAAAGCGTTTCGCGTCGACTTACGCCAACTTAAAAACAGTGTGCTGTTTTCAAAAATCTTTTGGTTGTTGCCGATTTGTCTACAACCCGTATGCTAGCAGAAAAACCCTGCATTATGACTCCACTAATGAGTCGTTATACAAGCCTCAGCAATACAAAACCGAGTTTGAGTCGCTCGTGGAAGTGGATTCACTCGCACTGTGAAACGAGGGGTTACATCTCGAAGCGTCTTTCCAAAATTTCTTCTGATAAATCAATAGGCTTTCCACGGATCAAAAGTAAGACCAAGGCACTACAGTTATACGACAAACCTTGCTTTCGGAAACATTGAGCTCGCAATGGTTACTTGAAACTCCCGAGGTTAGGACGTGTCAGTGTAAAACAGCATCGTCAAGTTCTATCTGATTACAAGTTGAAATCAGTCCGTGTCACAGCTCGTCTTTAAAGTATTACGCATCCATACTTTAGAGCATGAAATGACCGTTGAATCCATTAAGACTGTAAATGTTCTGGGGTTGGATTTTTCGATCTAGAACTGCACGTTGACAGCAATGTCGACAGCCTCATAGCACGATTTTATAGGGGTCGCAAGAAAACTCGAAAACCACGCAAGTTATCCCGCCGAAAAAAGCGGCAAGAATAGAGCAAAGCAGAGGAAAAAAGTGTCGGGGTTCCAAGCATATCTCGAATAGCGAAAAGACTTCCTCAAAAGCATCGTAGACGGATAGAACGTTACGATGTGGTATGCATTGAGGACTTAAATATGCGGGGAATGGCGCAATCTTAAATTTTGGAGAAGCGTGTCTCTTCGGCTGGGGAATGTTTAGGTTTCCTCGGATACAAGTTGACAAAACAAGGAAAATTCTGACGATTGATAAGTGGTTTCCGTCCTAAACAGTGTCATGTATGTGGCTATGTAGTGACAGACTGACATTACGACAGGTCGTGACAACGAAAGTTGTGGTGCACATCATCTTAGAGACATAACTAAGCCGCAACATTCGGCGCATGTCTTCGAATACTCACCTCATAGCGATTACATCGAAGAGTGGGACGCACGGGATATAGCTTGGTAAAACATCCTGCCGTGAGGGGAGTTCCCAATAAGGCCCCGCCTCAAACGCCGTAGGCGTTAGGCGGCGGGAGTATGTCACTCTATAGAAGCAGTACACTTTCTAAAAATCTCTAAAACTCACTTATGGAGTGCGTAGAAAGGCAATTATTCTAACGATGCAAACAGACTTATGATACAATTAACAATCTATAATGTCTTTTTCAATAAGTATTCCATTAAACACTTACATCCATGCAAGTGTTCAACACAAAAACTAAAGGTCTACTGAAAAGATTGTTTGAGTAACACCAATGTAAATGTAAATGAAATATTTGATTAATGATTTTGTTATAATTTGGCACTAACTAAGCTCATCATAAGTCGCTTAGATAATAATGAATTTACTAGCAGAAATGATGTCTAACAAATATAATAATTGAAAACACAACGCCCGCTGTAGCCAATGTATGGTTAAATTCAAAGCGAAAATGTGAGAGAAAGATGATACAGAAAGATATTTTGAATTTCATGGATGAAAACGATGTTAAATTCATCAAATTAGTTTTTTGTGATCTCCTTGGAGTTCAGAAAAGTTTGTCAGTTACGATTTCACAAGCTGACAAATTATTATCATTTGGATTAGCTTTTGATGCTTCATCTATCATAGGATTTTCCGACAAATCCAAGTCAGATTTATACTTGAAGCCTGACATCTCAACGATGCAATTACTGCCATGGCGTCCATCTATAGGCAGAGTTGTCAGATTCTTTTGCGATATAATAAATCCAGATGGTAGTGATTTCTTGTTTTGCACTCGCGCAATTCTCCGAAAAACTGTTGAGCGTTGTGAAAATATGGGATTCACGCCTCATATTGGCATGGAATGCGAATTCTATCTTTTCAAGACTGACAACAACGGTGATCCTACAATGATACCATATGATGAGGCATGTTGTTTTGATGTTGCACCTATAGACAAGTGTGAAAACGTCAGAAGAGAAATGTGCTTAACGCTAGAAGAAATGGGAATTCATCCAGAAGTTTCGCATCATGAGAGTGGCCCAGGGCAAAATGAAATTGATTTTAATTATAGAGGTTCTCTTTCTGGTGCTGACACTTTAATGGCTTTTAAAACAACAGTCAAAGCTATTGCTACAAAGAATGGATGTTTTGTTTCTTTCATGCCTAAACCATTTCCTGATAAGAGTGGTAGTGGTCTGCACTTGTATCTATCTCTACTAAGAAAGGGTGAAGATGTTTTCTTTAGCAATGATGGTGGGTTTAGCAAGCTAGCTCGCAATTTCACCGCTGGAATACTTGAAAGAAGCTGTGAAATGGCATCCTTTGTTAATTCTAATTTCAATTCTTATCAACGATTAGGTGAATTTGAAGCTCCCCTTTACGTATCTTGGTCATATCAAAATCGATCACAGCTTATTCGAATACCTTCAGCTGAGTGTGCTGAAGGACGAATTGAGTTAAGAAATCCTGACCCTTCCTTGAATCCATATCTCGCTTTCGCATTAATAATTAATGCTGGTCTTGACGGTATTGAAAATAACGTTTTACTTGGGCCATCCGTTGATGAAAATTTATATGAAGCCGATGAAAAAATAACATCATCACTTGTCAGACTTCCCTCTACTTTAGAAGAAGCATTGCAAATTTCAGCAAATAGTTCATTTATAAATCGCATAATCGGCAAAGATCTAAATAGTGAATACACTAAATGCAAATTGCGTGAATTGGTAGAGCTTGAATCGTCACCTAATAAGGACCTGTTCATCTTTAACCAATATTTTAAGAGATTATGATTTAAAAACCATAATCTCTTAAGAGCTTAAATCAGTATTGCATGGACTTTAGATTGCCGTTTAAGTATTTTGAGATACCTCAAATTTTGTTTATAGTAATATACATAAAATCCCACCTTTGTTCTCGTTTACAATGCGAGTCATCGTTTTTCTAATTTTTTTCTGAACATCTACGGGCATACCATTAATTTTTGCAGTCATATCTTCCCTTACTAAGTCACTTAAGGATTTTCCAAACATGTTTGTGCTCCAAATGCTTTGTCGATTGTTTTCAAACTCTGACATTAGATATTTGACTAATTCCTCCGACTGTTGTTCGCCGCCAATCGTAGGACTGACCTCAGTTTGTACATCAACTCTAATAATATGGAGCGAGGGAGCATTTGCTTTCAAACTTACGCCAAACTGACTTCCTTTTTTAACTAGCTCTGGCTCGTTAAATTCCAATTGATCCATAGTTGGATTTACTATACCATACCCAGACCTGTTGACTTCTTCGATTGCATCTTTGATTTTCTCATACTCGATGCAGACTTTACTTGCTTTAACAACATAATTCATTAACTCGTGCTCATCGCCAATTTGGTAGCCACATTTTCTAGACAAAACAGCGTAGAATATTCCTGGTTTTGTTTTATAACTTATGCGTATAATTCCTGTTGCAGCATCAACCTCAATATCTGGGTTAATATCTAAAATATCTGAGTCATTGAAAATATCATATACCTTTTCATAATCTCTCATCTTTTTGAATTTTCCGCTGTTACTCCGAATTTGATCAATTATTCCAGATATTATGCTGTCATCTTTTGGGAGTGCACGTAGCCATTTGGGGAAATTAATGTCGATTGATTGTATCGGAAATTCCATGAGTACTCTTATAAGCACATCAGTGAATTCATCAGCCGTAGCGTTTGCAATGTCTAGTGGTACAACCTGAGTCTCGTATTTTTCACTGAGATTTTCCGCTAGGCTGACAGTATCGGGTGAGTTTGGTGTCATCGTATTCAAAATCACAATGTATGGCTTTCCAATTTTCTTAAGCTCCTTTGCTATACGTTCCTCAGCTTGAATGTATTCATATCTCTTGATGTCAGTAACACTTCCATCCGTTGTGACCACGATGCCGATCGTGCTATGCTCCCGAATTACTTTATCAGTCCCCATGGTTGCGGCATCTCTAAATGACATCTCCTTGTCAGACCACGGAGTACCCACAAGTCTTGGCTTTTCGTTTTCAGCATGTCCTAGAGCCCCTTCTACAATATATCCAACACAGTCGATCAATCTAATATTGGCAACCGTTTTGTCAAAGGTTAATCTTATTGCCTCGTTAGGTACAAACTTCGGCTCGGTTGTCATAATCGTTTTGCCGTCTCCAGATTGTGGCAATTCATCGATTGCGCGGGCTCGCTTGCTTTCATCTGTTATATTATTGATAACTAATGTTTCCATGAATCTTTTAATAAAAGTAGATTTGCCCGTGCGTACTGGGCCAACAACACCTATATATATATCGCCGCCTGTTCGTTTGGCTATGTCTGCATAAATATTATAATCCATCATTATCCTCCAAGTGTTGATTGCTAAATTATATGTGTCTTACAATAATAATATGCCAAGCACTGTGCTTATTTTAAAATGCATATTTGTTGAACACTTCCATATCGCGCACTTATTAATATATTTCATTAGCTAAATCTATCAAAGTCGTTCACCTAATAAGTAATCATGAATATTTTACTACCATTCATTTTGATGACCAATAAAACTTTAATATCGTGTTTACTCATTCTTAAGTCAAATATTGCAAGGCGATGCTATAAAGACATCGACTCTTGTTTTTTATGTAGGCGTGAACTGTATACAAAAGTCGAAATTACGTTACTGTTCCCACCCCATATGGACAAACATAGTCACTGTCCATCCTTTGTAGATATTTGGAGAAAAATCAGCACTTTAGCTGGAAAAGTCACAGCTATAAGCGTTTCAAATGTAGGAAAGGCTCTTTTAAATAGCAATTTAAGAAATGCGTCTTGAATTTATCAACATTAACAATTTATTCAGTTGAGGTGTGAACAGTAACGAAATTACGCCAAAATTGAAACCTATGCAATTTAACTTTGTTGCTTTATCATCTTGTGCTATGTTATAATTTAAGCAACAAAAAAAACTTATGGATAATAACTTTTTCATTTTAAGTCATAGAACACATATTGATTTGAATTTTTCTCGTCACTTTTACGTTTTCTTTGCAGTAAACGCAATTATTCAATTTTAAAATAATATGAAAAAATTCTTGCATTTTGATAACTCTTTTTAGTATCACAAATACAATATCAATAGTCGAGTTGGAGTTAATAAGGATTTCTTTTTAAAAAACATATTACATTCTACGATAAAAGTTTTGATTAACTTAATCGTATAGATAAGTGAAAATTTATTGTAACTATGATATTGATAGTTTAGTAGGGTAAACAAATCCTACCTGAAAATATAAAATGTTAAGGAGAACTTATTTTGATACGAGATTTAAAAGAACTTTTTGAGAGCCCAGAGGTGTATTTGGACAGAACTGTCAAACTAGAGGGTTGGATTCGCACACATCGGAAACAAAAGGCATTCGGCTTTATAAATTTTTATGATGGGACTACCTTGCAGGAATTACAGATAGTATATTCTGAAACTATCAAAAACTTTAACGAAGTTCAAGGGTTTTTTGTTGGGACTGCTATTTCAATAGAAGGCAAGTTTGTTAAATCACAGGGTGTTAATCAAAGTTTTGAGGTTGTTGCGCAAACAATTAAATTAGAAGGCGCAAGTAATGAGGACTATCCAATTCAACCAAAAAAACACTCTTTGGAGTTTTTAAGAGATGTTGCTTATCTGCGTCCTCGCACCAAATTATTCCAAGCAATCTTTCGGGTTAGAAGTATAGCATCTCACGCTATTCATAAATATTTTAAGGAAAAGGGCTATGTCTATGTACACACACCTATCATTACTTCAAATGATGGTGAAGGTGCAGGCGAAACGTTTCAAGTTACAACTATAGATCCTGATAGCACAAAGAAACCTACAGATTATTCTACAGATTTTTTTGGTAAAAAAACTTGCCTTGCAGTCACTGGTCAACTTGAGGGCGAGTGTTATGCTCTTGCCTATAAGCGTATTTATACATTTGGGCCAACGTTTCGCGCCGAAAATTCAAATACAAAAACACATGCCGCCGAGTTTTGGATGATTGAGCCAGAAATAGCATTCTGCGATATTGATAAATTGATGTCTATCGAAGAGGATTTTCTTAAGTATATAACTCGTTATGTTTTGATACATGCCCGTGAGGAAATGGAGCATCTTGATAAAGTATCTGGTGGTCTGGGACTAATTTCTAGATTAAACGCATTAATTTCATCTGCGATGGTTAGAATTAAACATAAGGATGCAATAAAATTATTACTTGAAGCAGATCGAAAATGGGAAATAATGCCTAAGATCGGTAAAGACTTAGCAAGGGAGCATGAAAAATACCTTACCGACGAATACTTTAAGGCGCCTGTCTTTGTGCATGATTGGCCTAAAGACATAAAAGCATTCTATATGCGCATGAATGATGATAACGAAACTGTGGCTGGTGTAGATCTTCTTGTTCCTAACGCTGGTGAATTAATGGGCGGAAGTCAAAGAGAAGAACGCATTGAACGACTTATGGCTCGCATGGATGAACTGAAAATTGAAAAAAAAGAGTTGCAATGGTACATTGACTTGAGAAAATATGGTGGATGTAAGCATGCAGGTTTTGGAATGGGATTTGAACGGTTATTAATTTATATAACTGGTGTTGAAAACATTCGAGATGTAATACCGTTTGCTAGAACACCTGGTAATTGTGATTTTTAAAAATTGATAAAATTGTTTTTTTTAGTTTATTATGCAAGGAACTTTTGTAACTTGCTAGGTTTATTGTATTTTTGAAGTAATAAAAATCGTAACCTGCTAATCTTTGATTTTAACCTTATGTGTGAAAAGTCTCCCGCCTCAATAGGCGGT
Organism: Christensenellaceae bacterium; assembly: GCA_031288735.1. Lineage (GTDB taxonomy): Bacteria > Bacillota > Clostridia > Christensenellales > DTU072 > JAITQU01. The sequence continues at coordinate 1,219 of JAITQU010000013.1, read as the reverse complement.
GAGATGAAGGCACACCTTGTTCGACCGTCCTGTATTGGCACTTTGAGAATTTGTGATAGAATCAGTGCATATAAGGGAGGTCTGATTTTCGAGAGGACTTGGATAGTAATAATCATTCGGCGCAAAGGTCTTCGATTACGCACCTCATAGCGCATTACATCGAACCGTGGGACGCACGGGGATAGCTTGGTAAAACATCCTGCCGCAAGTGGGAGTTCCCAAGAAGACCTGACTCAAACGCCGTAGGCGTTAGGCAGCGGGAGTACGTCACCATTCTCAAAGCATATTAATTATTTTCTAACTGCGATTAATTATTATTCTAACTACAACAAACTTTATATACTTTAGGCAACCTCTAAAAACTTCCTAGTGTTTCGCTATGGACTTACCTGAGTGCAGTTTCAGCTAAACCGTGTATTTCTCGATAACGGATACCCTTACTACTGGTTTCAAGTACACATAGCTTCATTATTTAGTTAAATATGGTATAATATAATCATTAAATTAGAGGTGAAATTAAATGCACAATTTTTTTGGTGATGATATTCAGTTTAAGCCATTATCAAATTGGGGATCCATTAGTCAAACTAAATAAAAATATAGACTGGGAAATATTTAGCACACCTATTGAGACTAATATGCATAAAGATAGAAGCAAAGATGGAAGACCACCATATGATGCTATCCTTATGTTTAAGATCGTAATGCTCCAACAATTGTATCACGAGTTTAACAGTTTACAGCTTTCGTGAATGGCGAACCTGCTATTGAATTAAACTCATGTTTAATAATTGTTCCAGGTTTACTCCGAAATAGCATTGATTTTTTGAGTGAATTTCAAAATTCAAATGTTATAAAATCATAGACCAACTCCAGTTGCCTTGTCAATTGTTAACTTTAATTTATGGAGTTCATGCATCGTAGGTAAGATGAAAGAACTCTCAATATTAAACGCAGAAAGAATTGTTTTTAAGTCATCGCTGATTTCATCTACAAAGAAGTGTCCACCTGGAAGACCTCTTGCGGTAAATTCGTTGAGAGCATTCTTTATCCGTTTTGCGGTCATTCCTTCTTTCCAATGTCCATCATCTTTTTTGTCGCCTCCTAATGAATTTAGTATTTTGTGCTGAATTATTCTAAGCATCGTTAAGGCAATAAAGCATATTAAAAAGTGTGCATTTATGTGCTCTTCAGTTCTAACATATACAGGTCGACCGCT
>JAITQU010000012.1 GCA_031288735.1 Christensenellaceae bacterium | reverse complement strand
ATCGAAACGTTGCTAGCAGAATTACGCAAAGTAATTGATGGCATTCCAGAGATGTATTTGCATCCATTACTCAACGCAATTGGATAATGGAAAGTCCGGATTTAAAAGACAAATAGTATAAGCATTAAATTTCCTTTACTCTAGTTAACAAACTTTACTCCTAACTATATTAAGCGTATATACTCCTTATATGTTCTAAGGTAATAAAAACTAACAGAACCAAGATAACAATCTGGTAATAATTTTTAAATAAGCCATCTTTTTTTGTGTTATACTATGGTGGTGGCAAATGTGCAAACTTTGGAGGTACAATGGGTGCAGATAAAAAATCATCTTCTTTTCAAAGTGGAGATTCTGCCAAATATAATATAATGCTCCCATCAGTAGTTTGGCAGGACTATGACGTGTCATTGTTACCATTTGATCAGCAATCTATTCAAAGTAACATAGTGGACGAAATAGAGCAAACTACCTATAAAATAACTGCAACCATTTCTCCTTCGGGTAGCGTCAGAACCACTTTAAAAACCTACTCTAAGCTTTCTTTTTTACCTTCTTGTGCTCTTTTAATAGTTCCTGAGTATAATAAAATGCCATCTATGGAATTAATAATGGACTTTGCAAAAAACGGTTTCTTTGTAGCCGTTGCTGACATTGCTGGAAACGATAATCCTCCTACAGAATTTTCTCAAGAATATGCGTACGGCAAGTTTAGCGATGCGGGTGAACATATAAGCTCCGTTATGCCAACGGCTCGTGAAACCTCACAATATCTATACACATTGATTATTAAACGCTCATTATATTTCATGCGTAACCATCTTACTGATGCGTGTATCTGCCTTGTTGGATTAGGTGATGCCGTCGAGGTTGCAATGCAAGCGGCGGGATCTGGAGCGGTGGCTGATGGATTGGTTTGCATAAATGGTGCTGGCTACAGAGAATATATCAAATTAAACAAATTTGGTAGTACTAAAGAATTAGATATGACAGACGATCGTATTTGCTGGTTATCAGGTGTCGCTTCTGTAGCTTACGCTAAATCTATAACAATTCCTACATTTGTAGCTATTGGTACTAATGCTGAAAAAAGCGATATTGACAGAATTAATAATCTTGTAGCACTGCTTCCTAGTGAAAATATTAGAGTGTCATTTAGCCCAAATGCAGCCGATTTCATACTTCCTGAGCAATTTGCTACTCTAAAGCAATGGATAATTGCAGCTCTAAATGGTGACTCATTCCCAGAGAATCCTCAGCTAAGCGTAAAAATCAATTCTGATGGTAAAATATATGCTGAAGTCAATTGCGATACAAATTACACTATACTAAGAGTTCAAATTCATTATAGCTATGGCGAGTACAACCATATAATTCGTGACTGGAGAAAGTCATACGGAATAGCTGTGTCTGAAAAACAATATATTGCTACTATTGAGGTAACAAACACAAAAGCTCCACTATTTGCATTTGCGGAAGTTGAGTACTTAGACGAAAATGCAAACAAAATCGTGTTAAGTTCTCTAGAAGAATACGTAGAATTACAAGGTCAAAGTGTTAAAACTGCATTGCTACAAAAAGTATCACCAATTGTTTATGCCACGATCTCAGGAAAAAGAGGCTTAATAGAAACCTGTGATAATGAAATTCTAATGCAATATGGTCTTAAAAGCATAACCACTAAATCTGGGGCAAACGGAATAACTAGTAGTACTGGTGGTTTTAGAACCTACCACTTAAATATCCCGCCTAGCGAATTTGAAGACTGTTTACTACAAATTGAGTTTTTTTCAACAGCTACAGTGTGCATTGTTTTAACTCTATTTTGCAATGATAACGATGCCATCAAAAGATACAGTACTGAGCTGACAATTTCTGAGACGAATGGTGTTTTTAATAGTATTCAATTCAAATTGAATGATTTTAAGGATATGCGCTACAAACCACTTACTGCATGGGGAAACGTGCGTGCACTAGAAATAAGGAATAAAGAGGTTAATGATGCCGTTGAAAATATAACTGTAGGCAATATGCTTTTTATCTAAACTTCCCTTTGATTTACTATATTTGAGTTAAACTCAAAAGATTTTATTGTGTCTTCTATATGAAAATGAAGAAATTTTCAATGGCATTAATCTGTATTGCTATTTAAAATAGGTATGTCATTTAAACAGGAGTTCGAATTCAGATCAAAAAACTGACAGATCAGTAAAGTCTAACCCGATCTTTTTCAATATCAAATCTACCTTCATTTTAATTGGTGCTACAATCCAGTTACCGTCTCTAATTTGGGATGGTTCCAATTTAAAACAACTTACAAATAGCAATGGATCGACCACTTATCAATATGATAGTAGTGGTTTAAGGTTAAGCAAAACAACAGGGCTTACTACAACAAATTATTTGTATAGCGGATCAAAACTTTTAAGAGAAAAGACAAATTCAAGCGAAATATGGTATCTCTACAATGAACTGGGTTTGATTGGTTTTGAATACAACTTGGTGACTTATCACTACCTGCGTAATTATGAAGGTGATGTCGTCGCCGTAATTGATACAAGTAGTGTTATCGTTGCTAGTTATACATACGATGCTTTCGGAAAGATTATATCAAAAACAGGGACAATGTCTGATATTAATCCTATTCGCTATAGAGGATACTATTACGACGATGAAAGTTCT
>JAITQU010000011.1 GCA_031288735.1 Christensenellaceae bacterium | reverse complement strand
ATCACCTCCTTTTAGGGAGCAGGGAAACCTGCAATCTAGTCGGGCATCTGGATTTTCAGATGTCGCTTATTGTGTTAAACAATAAGTTTTTCATTTTTTCGATTTCTGTGAATGTTCATGTTTTTAAGTAGTCTGTTCTCGTGGTTCGTAGGGCTGTCTCAAAACAGAGGCAGCCTTTTTCTTTGTATGTGACGTACTCCCGACTCAAACGCCGTAGGCGTTAGTCGGCGGGAGTACGTCACAGTCAACACAATTAAATATTAGAGAAACTAGAAATTGCATATTGAGTGTGGTATAGTAAAAATGTTAAACTTACTAAATAATAGTTGATGTTTTTATGGGTCAACTTCAAAAATGCTACCGTAAGCATCACTCATTATAGACTGGACTTAAAAAACAATGCTACATTGTTAATAATTTAGGAGGATTGTATTTAATGGGAGTTTGTTATATTGTAGGCACACCCATAGGCAATATTAAGGATATAACAATTCGGGCAATAGAAACACTTTCTACAGTTGATGTTATTGCTGCTGAAGATACTAGACATACCCGAATACTGTTAGATCATTATAACATTAAGAAGCGAGTAATAAGTTATCACGAGCATAACGAAAAAGAGGCAACGGAAAAAATAATAGCTATTCTTGATTCTGGTCAAAGCGTAGCTCTAGTTAGCGATGCTGGAATGCCAGGTATTAGTGATCCTGGCAGTATATTAATAAATGCTCTACAACACACTGATCATACTATAGTTTCTGTTCCTGGACCTAGTGCTGTGACAACAGCTGTAAGTTTAACAGGCACTAAAGGAGGTTTTATCTTTCTTGGATTCTTGCCAGAAAAACGGAGCGAACGAGTCGATATTATTGAGTCCTTTAAGGATGCAAAACTACCCATTGTTCTTTATGCCGCTCCACATAATATTGAAAAAGACCTCACATTTCTTTACAGTATTTTGGGAGACCGCAATTTATTGGTAGTTAAGGAATTAACTAAATTATTTGAATCAATTTATAGAGGAACTCTTTCTCAGATAAATATTGAAAACAAAAAGGGCGAATTTGTTCTAATCGTGGATTGTGCAAAGCCGACTCAAATAGATGATGAAACAATAATTAAGGAACTAAAGACGTTGTTATCAAAAAACATCTCAAAGTCTGATGCCGTTAAAGCTACATCATTAAAATTAGGTGTCTCCAAAAATCTTGTATATTCTGTTTGCATATCAAACCAGGACGATTTTAAATGGTCGAGTGATGAGAATACCTAAAAACAAACTACACACTAAAAGCTGAATAGCAAATATTTGAAATCCCCTAAAAAGACAGCAATTTTGAAATCCGAAAATTCCAATAGTAGGGAAGTTTGCACTTTTATTGCATTAAGTCTGTCAAGAAAATTTTGTTACAGGTTACTAAGCTGAGCGCATATTTTAAACAAATTGGAAGGCAACTGACACAATCGAAATTGAACTGAACATCGACTTCAGACTGCCCCTCATCCTCCCCGATTTACACAAATTAATATACACTCCCAATTATTATTTGAATACCTATTCATGGTTTAAACTTGACGTCGTTTTAAAAATCATAGTTTTAACTTCTAAAGACGGGTTTTGTAAAATTATTTATTTGTTCTTCTAGTCTTTAAGCGTGAAATCCCGGTGCACACTGGGATTTTTCGTTTTTGTAAAATGTTTTTAACAATTTTACTTTTTAATCTTAATTTTTTCAAAATCAAGTTATGCTTATTTAAGCTGTTTTATAACGCTTTTAATAAATTTGCAAGTATTTAAACAACTTGTAAAAAATTTCAAAAAATTGTTGCAATGGATTGACAAACGCTCAGTTACTATGTCTGAACGGTCCTTCGGTAGTTATTAATACACTAACCATTAAATGGATCAAAAGTTTGAACAGTTGCTTAACGTTTCTTGTATTAAAATTGTCTCTGACAAAATAGCAGCTACTGTTTTGATATGATTAAATTTGTCAAAATCAAGCGATTGCTCCTTGTGAGACTTAAACCATTTATCAATTACCTGGTGACCGCAGATACAGTAATTATAAACATCAAATGGAATGCCTGTTATCTTAGTCGTTTTGTTAATAAAGAGTTCCTCATCTATATATGCAGTTGCTGTGATTTTAAGATCCGAGCCGACTATTATTAAATCCAACTTAACATCGGTGAGAAACAAATGCAATTTGCGTAGCTTTTCACCAATTGAAACATATTTCTCAAACTGTTCTTTGTCTTTAATAATTGGTACTTTTGGAAAATCCTGCTCTAAAAACTCCTTATACCTTCTCAAATAATTAGGATCAAACAAGACACCATAGCAATAATCAAGGAGTTCAAGAGGTTTTGGTGATAGGCTCAAATTTGCTGTTAGCTGTTCAAAATATTGCGTGCTAATGTTAGGTTTCCACTCACCATACTGGAGTTCTTTTTCAAATCTGTATAGAGGTGCTACATAGGCTGCACCTTCTGTTTGTATCGAAACTAACCTGCAATTAACAACTTTATCAACAATTAATACCATTGGAAATGGGTGTTTTGTTACACCACCTCTCGAAAAGACAAAACCAATATTTCTGCCAATGGGGCAGTCAGATTCCTCTAGCAGTTGTCCCATACTTTCTTTTTTTCTAGGTCTACAGATCCAACCTGAGGAAATGCCTGAATAATATGTCCACCTATCATCAAATGGTCGACAGGTAATCTGAGTTATTTTACCATTGCTTTTTGCGACATCCTCTTGTATTGATAATGCCGTTTGCCCACTGCCAAACCTGCCAAACAATTTGGTGGTTGCCTCACCATTGGTATCATTTTCAACGATTTTAATGCGATGTCTTAGCTCTTCTCGTGTTGAGGCAATAGCAACCTCTTCGTTGCCAGTAACTATGCCAGAAACAGTCGACTGAAACAAGTTATTTAGCGGAACGCCAAAGCTATAGAGTTCCTTCCCAGCTAAGTATCGAGGGATAAAGGATGCCGATTCACGATCAATTGAAATTTCTTTATATTCGATCCCTTTGCTGTCTAAAATAGAAAATTTTTCCGTGCGCAAACCATGTATTTCACTGAAAAGCACTTTCCCCCACTCAGAGCTTTGTGATGTTTTCACACCTATTATTATCCCTACGCCCGTTTTGATATTGAAAATGTTTTCATCCTTACTCCCATCAGGGCAAGTTTCGGCTTTTGTGGCGTTACCATGTAAGTTTAATATGTATATTTTGTCAAATGTGCGCAATAAACTACTACGCATACCGCGGAATGTTATATTATTAAAATATCCATTGTTGGTAATGAATGCCAATATCCCATTTCCATTTCTTTTAATATGCTCCTCTGCAAACCTAATAAATTTCACATAATCATCGTTTAATGATTTTGGGTTTTTCTCTTGTAATCTGGTTTCTCCATTTACTTCAGTTTTATACGCAGAAATATCAAAAACGTTTTTTGAACTTTTGTTATATGGGGGATTGCCTATTATTACCTTTATAGGAAAAAATCGTTTCCAGTTGTCAGCATTTTGTGCCTCGTCAGTTATTGCGCCAGAAAAATCCAGGAAGTCAAACTGTCTATTTTTCTTAATCTGAGTTTTAAGCTCAATAAGTGTATTGGTTAGGAAAATATTAGTAGGAATCATTTCGTCTGGAATTTCACACATAGTTTCAGCAATTGTGCGACGCATTTTCAGCCGCGCAACGACATAACTTGTCATCATGATTTCAAAACCAATTAGTCTTGATAACAAACTGTTTTGAGCTTGAATCCAACTTTTGTAAAAAACACTATTGTTACCAGAAAAATATTTTTGCCTTACATATTTTATAATCTCTGACATGAATGTACCAGTGCCAGTGGCAGGGTCTAAAATTGACACCTTAGACACGGTTATCGTATCTTTGCCAGACTCAGTTTTTATGGTCATACTAGTTGCATCGTTGTTTGCCAAGCCTCTGCTGATCTTAAAATCGTCAAGAAGTATTTCATCTACCATATCTATCATATATCTAACTACTTGAACTGGTGTATAATAAGCCCCTAAACTCTTGCGTTGAATGGGGTCATAAAAGCTTAAAAATTGCTCATAGAAATTGATGATAGGATCTCTTTGATCTTCCTTGTCCAATAAATTTGAAATATCAGCCAATCTATACAATTTGCACAGCTCATCTATAGTGTTTTTTAAGGAGGTGTGCAAATTTCTTTGCATTGTAATGTGCATAAAGAACTGTTTTAGCAATTCGCTTTCATTAGACAAATTCCTTATTGCCATATCACTGTTAAAATTCGTAGATGCTCTTTCGTTGTAGCGAGCAATAAACAAACCGTAAACTATTGTTTGCGCATACATGTCTGAAAAGTCGTTTGAGTTTAATTCTGGCAGAAGTTCCTTTTCTAATTTTGAATATAATGCGTAAATTGATGAATACATAGGAGTGCTTTCATTTGAAAAAATATCTCTTATGATAGCACGAATATTCTTTGCAAACGATGCCATGTATTTGGCAAGCTGTGAAGCACTGTTTATATTTGTAGGAGCAACAAGCAAGAAATTCTTTACTGCCTCAATAAATAAGCTAATCTTATCGTTATTTAATATTAAAGCATCTCCAGTTTGTGATATTAGTTGTATCTCATTATCAATTGTAATGCTTTGGTTAGTATAAAAACACCAAGATAAATTGTCGGTGAAAATAAGATTGCCAGAACTTGTAACCTCTGCCTCGATTTGGCTCTGATTTGCTTTGCCACCAATTTTTTTAACTTCAACGCAAGCAAATGGGCTTATGCCACCTATAACATCATCTAAATGATAAACATAAAGGTCCGCATTTTTTCCACTACTTCCACTGCGAACACAAGACAAATCAACAACCTTACACCCAAAAGCTTCAAGTAAATCAGCAATATGCTTATAGTTTTGTGTTTCAGCATTGTTAGAAACAAACAATTGTTTTATGGAGGCATAATATTTTTTTACAGCAGATTCTAATATTAAATCGCTAATTATTTTATTCATGTCGACTCCTAGTTATAATTTGCCCCTTGAAAAAACAATAAATGTGAAATGTACACCGTTACAGACAACCTATCCTTCTACACTATTTACACAAATTAATACACATTCTAAAAAAAGCACAAATGAAACAATGTCAACTAGTAAATTTGAGCTCCTTTGTCTAAAATATGCAGTTACTTCACACTCTATATGGAAAAACTTGGTTACTGTTGCGCTATATGATATTTAGTAAATGTCACCTCTTTAGACATAAGGTCTGAGCCTACGATTCAAATGTTAAAATGCTCTTTAAAATAATAATTTCAGAAATCTGTTTAGATAAGCGGCATTAACAATTAATTCCGCTTAGGTGTGAGTAGTAAAATAAGTAATTTAGTCACAGATTTAATAATATAGTAGCATAAGATAACACTAAACTCAACTAGATTTCTATGCGGTTTGCATGCCAATTGTTACTATAATAACTTAAATTTTGGGCATAATCTATTGATAAGACTCGAGGAAAATGATAAAATAGAAACATAGCTACAGTCTATTTGATACTTTGCTTGATGGCATAGTAATGCGAAATCATGTGAAAAAGGGTGTGATCTAAAAAGCACACTGAGGCTATGGAAAAATTGTAGCATTTTTTGATGGATCTATAGAAAAATGACAGTTTTTTTATTTGTTTCTAGAAAGAACAAAATTTCTATCTTGAGGTGCATAAGACACAAGATTGATTAAAAGAAATACGAAATACAAGAAACTATCAAACTTTTTTCGTTAATTTTCCATCGAACAAAAGACAATTCATTTTATATTTATCATAAGAAAAGGGAGTGTATATTAATTTGTGTAAAAAAAGATAAAGATAAAAAAGAAGCATTGATCATTAGAAGCGTTGGATTTATAGGTTCTTGTCAAAAAAGCGGAGGGTTTGTACATGATTTATTTGATTGTACAAGCTTTTGTAACTATCAAGGAGTAAGTTTATGTCAATAAATATTGAAAAAAAGAAAAATATTGTTCAAGGAAATTGTTCAGTTAAAACAAGGTGGTACAAGGATGCCATATTTTATCAAATATATCCGAGAAGCTTTCAGGATTCCAATAATGATGGGATAGGTGACATTAGAGGAATTATACAACGACTTGACTACATTAAGGAGCTTGGTATAACCGCTGTGTGGTTATCCCCAGTTTATAAGACACCAAACGATGATAATGGATATGATATTTCTGATTATAGAGATATCAATCCAGAATTTGGGACATTAGAGGATTGGAAAGAGATGATAAAGGGACTCCATGAACGTGGAATTCGCCTTGTTATGGATCTGGTTGTAAACCATACTTCAGATGAGCATAATTGGTTTTGTGAAAGCCGTAGCTCAAAGGATAATCCATATCGTGATTACTATATTTGGAGAAAGGGTTCAGGAAATGATGGGAAAAAGCCACCCAACAACTGGACTTCGCGTTTTACAGGTTCAGCTTGGAAATATGATAGCGTAACTGATGAATGGTACTTGCATTTATTTAGTGAAAAGCAACCAGATTTAAATTGGGCAAATCCAAAGGTTAGAAAAGAAGTTATCGATATTTGTAATTATTGGTTTGAATTAGGTGTAGACGGATTCCGTTGTGATGTTATAACATATATAAGTAAGGCAGACGGATTACCAGACGGCAAAGGGAGATTTGCGGTACGCGGTGATGAGCATTTTGTGCTCGAACCTAAAATTCATCAATATTTGCAGGAAGTAAGTGCAAAATCTTGGAGCAACTATGATTCCATGATTGTCGGTGAGGCGATCGGTGTAAATGCAGAAAATGCAGAAATTATCATAAAAGAAGACTTAAACGAGCTTGATACTGCAATAACGTTTGCTTTATCTGAAGTAGACATGTTTGCTGGGCTAATCCCTAAAAAACTCAAACTACCAAAGTTTAAGAAGATACAGAGTTCTTGGCAATGTTTGCCAAATGATTGTTGGCCAACCCTTTATTATGAAAATCATGATCAGCCTCGTTCTATTTCACGTTATGGCAATGCTGATGGTATCTATAAAAAGGAACTAGCAAAAATGCTTGCGATATCGCTTCTGACATTAAAAGGAACGCCATACATTTATCAGGGGCAAGAAATAGGTATGACAAATATTCGTTTAGAGGAAAACGAATATATGGATATAATGTCGATACGAGTTTTTAGGGCAGTTAGAAAATATTTTCCACCGCTCATTCTGGTAGCAAAGAAAATTATGAGAAAACGTGCCCGGGACAATGCACGCTCACCAATGCAATGGTCAGCAGAAAGCGGAGCTGGGTTTTCAAATGAGACACCATGGATGAAAATTAATCCCAACCATGCATTTGTCAACGTGGAAATGCAACTTAAAAATCCAAGTTCAGTACTTAATTTCTACAAAAAGCTGATAGAATTTCGAAATAATGATGAGACCATAAAATATGGGGAATTTAAGGAGTACTTTCCAAGAAACTCATCGCTATATGTTTTTACGCGCGAGCTTAAGAAACAACGATATATTGTTATATGCAACTTCAAAGAAAAAGTAGTCAATCTAAATGCAATTGATATTAGCGCAAGGGGAGCAAAACTTGTACTTAGTAATTATCCTAATTCACAAGAAACATTTACAGACGGTATGACACTTAGGCCTTATGAGGCTGTCATTTACCATGATTATATTTGAGCTTAGTATTAAGTTAGAGGCTTTTAGTAATATGTTTTCACTGTAGTTTAGATAAGACAGTGTTTATCTCAAAAGAAAATTTCTTCAAGTGTTTTAGTTACGAAGATGAAAAAAGCGTCTCTTCGCTATTTCGTATAGGAAAGCATACAAAAAGAACGAAAAATTATAGTGATATTTTAGAAAGTGTTGATTAATACCATGGATTGTGGTAAATAAAGAAAAATTAAAGAGGTCAAAAAATCATGGGCGCAACATTAAAACCCGAGTTTAACAGTTTACAGCTTTCGTGAATGGCGAACCTGCCATTGAATTAAACTCATGTTTAATAATTGTTCCAGATTTACTCCGAAATAGCATTGATTTTTTGAGTGAATTTCAAAATTCAAATGTTATAAAATCATAGACCAACTCCAGTTGCCTTGTCAATTGCAAACTTTAATTTATGGAGTTCATGCATCGTAGGTAAGATGAAAGAACTCTCAATATTAAACGCGAAAGAATTGTTTTTAAGTCATCGCTGATTTCATCTACAAAGAAGTGTCCACCTAGAAGACCTCTTGCGGTAAATTCGTTGAGAGCATTCTTTATCCGTTTTGCGGTCATTCCTTCTTTCCAATGTGCATCATCTTTTTTGTCACCTCCTAATGAATTTAGTATTTTGTGCTGAATTATTCTAAGCATCGTTAAGGCAATAAAGCATATTAAAAAGTGTGCATTTATGTGCTCTTCAGTTCTAACATATACAGGTCGACCGCT
>JAITQU010000009.1 GCA_031288735.1 Christensenellaceae bacterium | reverse complement strand
ATCGAAACGTTGCTAGCAGAATTACGCAAAGTAATTGATGGCATTCCAGAGATGTATTTGCATCCATTACTCAACGCAATTGGATAATGGAAAGTCCGGATTTAAAAGACAAATAGTATTAAAATTTTAAAAAATGTTTTTAACGAATGGAAAAAAGAATATACCTTGAGTAAGAAAAAGGCCAAATAATATTTAAAAAAACCAAAACCCATTAAAACTTAAAACCATATTAAAGGCAAATTATCAAAAAAAAATTCTAAGATTACTATGGTCATATTATTTTAAAAAAGCTAAAAACATAAATGAAAAAAAAGTTATATCATAAAAAGCTTCTCTTTTTTAAAATTAGATAATTTCTGACTATTTTATAATAATATGGTAGATTGGAGTTTAGTTGAATTTAAACAACAAGTTGAAACTACGCTTTAAGCTCCCTACTACACAGCTTTTAGAATGTAATAAATTTATTTTAAACAAAGAAAAAGGATTTTATATGTGAGTATGAAAAAAAGAATATCACTTACAATCTTAATAATGGCAATATTTATGTCATTTTTTCTCATTGTTTCGATTTCTACATCAAAGCGCATGTCGTTTCAAAAAGGCACGCAGGATTTTGGCAGATACACCTATGAACGCACTATTGAGCGAGGTGGAGAGGTTTTCTCCCTTTATCAGAGTGGAGAGGAAAATTTTCAATACTTTCATGACGAGAACGGATTTGTTTTATTAGTCGAAGACACGGGTGTGTACTACGCTAAGACTGACATGGATGGCAAGCTAGTTTCATCTCAAGTAAGTTTAAATGCTACAACTAATGAAGTAGCTTCCTTAGAAAAGATAACTCGGTATGAAATTGATTTCTCTAAGAATTCTGAGTTGATAGAAGAATTGCCGTTTAACTCAGAAAATAGCTTTTCTTACGATATCAATGAACTTTCTAGCAGTGCCACCTATGATAATCCTGCATCGGTTAGTAATCTTGTAATCTTCATCGCCTTTTCAGGAGAAACATCACTTTATGATCAGCTTACGCAAGCGGCGGATACTGTTGTAGCCACCTCCTTGAATGGTGCTAGTGGTTCGTTAAGAGATTATTTTTACACTGTAACGGAAGGTGCTATATCCGTAAGTAGTCACCTTCCAAACGCACAAAGAGCCTCAAGCTTTGTTTATAGAGATAGTCACAACCGTGGCTATTATCAGGTTAGTGGCTCAACGGGCACTCGCACCACGCGCGAGGCAAATCTTTTAGTCAATGCCGTCAATGCGGCAAAAGTATATTTTGGTGATCTTTCGCAATATAACCTAGATTCAGATAACAATGGACTTATTGACGCAGTGAGTTTCATACTTAGCGGTGCCTCACACACTGAGCATGGTGGCTTACTCTGGCCACATTCATGGAATTTAAAAAGCATAGCTGAATATTCTGAAATAACTCCTGCAAGGATAGAGGGGATTGAAGTTGAAAAATACACATTCGATTTTGTAAGTGATTTTGACTATGGAGTGGTCACTCATGAGTTTGGGCATGTACTAGGTGCCCCTGATTACTATCACTCAAATAATGATTTTGTGCCAGTTGGTGAGTGGGATGTAATGGCAACACAGCATAGAACGCCACAATATCCACTAGTGTATACACGCAACAAGTATTTTGGCGGCGTTCAATCAAATCGAATAGAGACCATTAGCCAATCAGGTGTGTATTCATTAAAGCCTACAGTTCAAGCTAACACATCCGATATTTTGGCAATGAAAATCCCAACACAAAAAACTGATGAATATTTTATGGTTGAGTATCGAAATCCATCGATATCACCCGTGTATGATTCAATGCTTCCAGGTAGTGGACTTATAATTTATCGAATTAACACTAAGGTCACTGGGAATTTAAATGGTGTTTACCAAAGTAGTTCTAAGCCAGACGAGGTTTATGTTTTTAGACCATCAGTGTCGGTTGAAGGTAGCGTATATAGCAGAAGTCGAGAAAATTTAAGGTTTGCCGCCCTTTCGCCTAGTAATATTTATTTTAAATCGGTAGGTAAAACCACCGCCGCTTCAAATTTCGACCCCACAACACTATACTTTACTGACGGCTCTAATAGCGGGATTTCTATAGAAGCATTGAGTATGGATGGAGAGAGTATTGAGTTTTCAATCAAACTCAAAGCTTCCGATACGGTAGATAATATGTATTTTGATAATCTAATATCAATTAGTGATGCTAAATATGTTAACGATTCTTATTCAGGCGTTGCATCAACAGTTGTATTTGCGGATAATATCATTTTAAAGGATCTAGCGGCACTAACTATAGCATTAAAGGATAGCACTGGTGCCGTCCTTGCAGAGAATAAAATGCGGCTTAATAGATTTACTAGCGCATACAACTATGGAACACGAGAGTTTATATCACCATTTGTAGTTAGCGCAAAGGGCGGTATTGTAAACTCCATCTTTAGTAGAGGAGAGTTTGACTCTAGTAAAATACCAAAAACTGCAGTTTTGTACATAACAGACGCTGACAAAGATGTATCCTTCACAATGGAAATTAATATTTCAAATAATGATTTAACTTGGGCTGGGATTCAAGCTACCGACATTGATGTAGTTCCGCATATCATTGCTGGGAGTAGAATAACACTAGGTGTCAGAGCGGACGGCAGAGCTGTCGTTTCACGGAATATGACTAGCGGACAGTGGGATGTTTCTGACTTGAGCTATCGCATTATTACACTAGCGGCTGGCCTTACACACACTCTACTTTTGAAAGAAAGCCTTGAAGTTTATAGCGTTGGCTCTAATCTCTATGGCGAAAGTGATATAAGCTCTTGGACTGGCATTGTTTTGCTTAGCGCAGGACAATACACCTCTTATGGATTGAGAGCTGATGGGAGTGTAGTGGCTGTAGGACTAAATAATTTTGGACAAATTAACGTTTCTAGTTGGAGTAATGTAAAAACAATTGCTGCAGGAGCTAGGCACGTTGTAGGAGTTAAGCAAAATGGCACTGTTGTAGCAGTTGGACAAAGTGGTGCTAAATTAGACGTGAGCTCCTGGAGTGGTATTATCTCTGTTGCGGCTGGTAATAATTTTACTGCAGGCTTAAGTTCTGATGGACGTGTACACGTCACTGGATCACTAATTGGTAGCGAAGCGGTAAAAGGCTGGGTCGGTGTTGAAAAAATTGTAGCGGGCACTGATTACTTATATGCACTTACTATAGACGGCAAAGTGTTATCCTGTGGAAATAATGCTTACGGCCAGTTATATGTTGACCATTTGCAGGATATAATAGGAATAGCAGCGGGGGAGAGACATGGCGCATTTCTCAGAGAAGACGGTAATGTGTTATTTGTAGGAACAGGAAATTCAAGTTATTATACGAATTCTGAATTACCAAATCTTATCTATGACAATTATATTAATGTCTCACAGATTTCAATATCACTACCAAGTAGTGAAATTGAATTAGAAAGCGTTTTACAGCTAAATCTTTTAATCAATCCTACAAATGCTACATATAAAAGAATAAATTACTCGTCCTCCAATACTGATGTTGCAATTGTAGATGAAAACGGTCGGATTTTTACAACAGGTGTGGGTTCTTGTATTATTACAGCACGTTCAGCTCAAAGTAATGCTATATCCACCCTTTCTATAACAGTATTTAAGTTAACTCTCCCAACTGGCATTAGTTTTTTAGACTCAATTCGCAGTGTAAAAGTAAACACCAGTATTAATCTTGTTTATCAATTTTCACCCTATGATTCAAATATAAACCCAGATTTTTTAACATTTTCATCATCTGACTCTTCACTTCTAACTGTAAGTTCCAATGGCAGTGTAATAGCACGTCAAACTGCTGGCAATGTAACGATTACTGTAAGGTATAGAGACATAGCGCACTCAATTGATTTTAGTTCATCCTGTCAGGTTCAAATCATATTAGACATTGCCGATATTGTATGGATAACACAGCCGACAAAAAAAAGTTATTTATTTGGCGAATCGCTTGATCTATCGGGTGGGCAGATAAAAATAGTACCTTCCCTAGGTGATGATATAGTAGAAAATTTATTAAGTTTGAATGGTGTAACAGCTGACGGCTTTAATTCCATTAATGCTTCGAATATTGGGCTTGAGCAAAGCATTATTATTAGATACATGACACTGTCGCTTGTGTATAGTGTTGTTGTGTATGACTATGTATCTAATATTTCCATATCAGTTGCACCTAAAACTCAATTTGTCTATGGGGATGAGTTTTCAATTGGTAATGGCAAGGCACTCTGGACATATGCATCAGGGAAAGTAGCAGAGAAAGCCTTTTCCAATGCCGATGTTTCAGGCTACAATCCAACAGCAGTTGGTAGAAATATACTATATCTACAGCTCGATAAATTTAAACTATCCTATGAGATAACTGTTTTTGATAGGGTTGTAGGAATTTCAAATAACATTATAAATAAGCAATATGAATTTTGGAGCAATTTCAGCTACAACGACATTGTTTTTGCACAAATGGCATCAGGATCAGTAATAGATGTGCCATTGATAGACACAGAGGTAACTGGCTTTGATAGCAAGAAAATCGGGATGCATCAGGTTACTATTAGTTACAGCGATCCCATAACAAATACGGTCCACACTGACAGTGTTATGATAACTATTAAAAAGCCTAGTTTTACACTCAATCTGTCTGGTGCTGACGAAAATGGATATTATCGCTATCTTTCAAATGCAGACATTTATATGACAGTAATGTTAGATATTGGAAAAACATCTGTCGAGATTGAAAATGAACCACAAAACGGGCTATGGTATGTATTAGATGGCTTTGATTCTAGCCTTTCAGAATGCACACCAATTGTTAGAGTTAATATTGCAAGCAATGCTCACACCGATGGATATGAGGAGCTCGGTGCTGTTAGCATAAATGCAAGGAGTATTGTTGAATTTAGTGGACTTATTATTGGGAATAAAGGCACTTATCGATATGGAGAGCTGATAGGAATAAAATTAAGGATAACGCCACTCATAGGTGTATTTCCTTCCTATGAAATTACACCTACTGCTAGCATGATTGATTATGATCCCAATAAACTAGGTGAGCCACAAGAGTATAAGGTAACATATTTAGAAAATATATTTACAGCGTGGATTACAATTATTAATTACGCAACCAGTCTAATAATACCAGACGAAATAACTGTTCAATTAGGCGAGAATGTAGAGGTTAGTGTCTTTGCTCAAATGGCGTATGGAGAGGAAATAGATATTTCTCAAAGCATTAGTTATATAGTTGATACCTTTGTAGTAGGTGTAGTGGAGGTACCATTTACCTACAATGGAACAATTTTGGGTCTGGACTCTGATTATTATTTTGTACTTAGAGTCATCGACTCGGAGGTGGCGATTTCATTTACTAATACACCTTCCTCTGTCATATATCAGCTCTATTCACTAGCACTTGATTTAGACCTTAAGTTTTCATTAACCCTTTTATCTGGTGCTACTAGCCAAATTAACTATAGTCCTACGCTGTTTTCCTTAACTCCTCAATATAATCCTTATTCACTTGAAAATCAGCAAATTGTGCTTACGTACATTCCACTATCTACTAGTTTTGCACCTATCATACTCTGTGCACGTAATTTTGTTAAAAGCATTTCAATTGATAGTGTTTCAAAAACCACATATAAATATAATGAACCAATATCTATATATGTAACTGCAATTTATGCAAATGGGATTACCGAAGCTCTTAATCCAAAGCGTCCTAATCAATCTGGATACGAGACTAATTACAATCCAAGACAAACTGGAAACCAAACGGTGGTAGTATCATATATAGACCCATTGCGACCTGATTTTTTGGTGAACGTTGAATTGGTGGTAGTAGTCACCAACGACGCCTCCTCAATTACAATAACTACAATGCCAGTAAAAACAGTATATTACTATGGAGAAGCGTTAAGTTTTTCACAAGGTGTTGTTGAAATAACCTTTGCTAATGGTATCAAAGAGACATATATTGATGACAACGTGTTAAGAAATCTCGAGGTTGCTTATTCCCCGCTAATACCAGGGCAGCAAACGGTAATTTTATCAAAGAATGGAAAAGAAACCCGATACAATGTAACAATTTCTGAGCTAAAATTTGAAAAAGATATTTTATCAGTTGATGTAAACGATAGAACTATTCTGCAGAACTTCTCGAATTTAACAATAAGATTTCATCCAGAGAGCACTTATCAAGATTTAAGCGCAAAGCTTAGCACACAATCATATTTCACTATTGAAATAAAGGATAAAAGAGGTAATATCATAGGGAAAAATGCTTTTAACACTAAAATCCGGCAAGGATCTATTGTACAGGTTAATAACATGGCAGGGTTAAAGATTCGTGAGTATACCGTATGGGTTTTTGGCGATATCAATGACGATGGGTTGCTAAATAGTGATGATATTTCAATACTTGCAGATCAATTTTTAAGTGGTAATAGTATACTCGAGTTAACCGACTATGACAATAATGGCAAATTTTCACTTACTGATATCATAAATTGGATAAAATATATTAATGAGTGGGAGAATTCTAAATTAGAAAAAAGTTTAGAAAACGTAAACGCAAATACGGATTCTCAGTCTACAAAGCGCAGTTTAGAAAATTTACATAAAGTAGAGGAAACACTAAAAACAAAAAAAGATGACAAAAAAAGTTATTTAATTCCTGACATTTTTTTAAATGATGCTAGCCTTGGTATGATTCCTATGCTCAATTTTTCTCTATTATTGTTTTTAACACTAGGAAAGCGAAGAAAACCAAGTAGACATAGACTTACAAAGATCACATGCTTGATATTATTGATATCAACGATGGTAGGTATGGTTGCATGCCGCCAAAAGAACGAAATAGCAAGAATCGATATAGCAGATGGCGTATTTAAGGCAAAATACGATATAGATGAGGAGTTAGATTTAACTAACGCTAAAATACTTGTACACTATACTAGCGGCGATGAAGAGGAGTTTCAAATAAACAGAAGTATGATTTCTGGCTTTGATACAAGCACAACAGGGAAAGGAAAACAGTTTACTTTAACCTATAAAGGATTTACTGTCAAGATTAGCTATGATGTGGAGTATTTTTTAACGACAGTAGTAGACACACCGTTTAGGCTCAATGTAACTGAAGTTAGCAGAGATTCTGCTATCTATTTATCTCTAGGAGTCAAGAATGTTGAACAAATTGAGGGAGGCGTTTACGCATTCTCTTTCAAAATAGAGGTTCTAGGCTTAAAAATACTCGACATCAATTCTAGTATAAGCCAATACTTTACTATGAATTATGTCCACGAGAACAGTATGGTTAATGTAGTAATGTATTCAAAGGATGCTAAAGAAAAGTTAACAGTTGATGGTGAGGTAATGCGTATAAAAGTATCAAAGGAAGCTGAGACAAAGCCATTCAGGATTGAAGTCACCAATATAAGCATGTCAAATGGAGAAAAAGATTACATAAATATTCCCGTTTCATCGTTGAGTTTGTATTGATATCGTTTATTTTGTGATATAATAACAAAGGAAAATAAAATTTAGCATTAAATTTGCTTTTCCAAATTTTGAGTATGAAAAGATACTAAATTTATATCGAGGAGCGATAATTCAATGAAAATAGCAAGGACAAAACAACTGAAAGAAAAACCAGATTATTCAAAGCTAGGATTTGGGAAATATTTCACCGATCACATGATAGTGATGGATTATGTAAACGGAAAATGGAATGAGCTTGAGATAGTTGCTTATTCACAGTTTTCATTTGATCCATCAATGAATGCAATGCATTACGGGCAGGGAATATTCGATGGCTTAAAAGCCTACGCTAACACAAACGGTGAAATACAACTTTTTAGGCCTACTGAGAATCTCAACCGTTTCAATAGATCCGCAGCTAGACTATGCATGCCGGAGATCGATATTGATGTAGTACTAAGGGGACTTAAAAAGCTAATTGACATTGACAGGGAATGGCTACCAAAGGAGGATGGAACCAGTATATATATTAGGCCTACTATGTTAGGCACAGAGGAAGCTTTGGGTGTTCATCCATCAAAAAGTTATCGCTTTTTTATAATACTATCCCCTGTTGCTAGTTATTATGCCAACGGCCTTGAGCCAGTCAAAATTCTAGTTGAAGAGAAACTTGTAAGAGCCGTAACTGGTGGCACAGGTAACATCAAGTGTATGGGAAATTATGCAGCATCACTTTTAGCGGGAGCTAGGGCAAATGAGAAAGGATATGCTCAAGTACTCTGGCTTGATGCCTACGAGCACAAGTACGCAGAGGAAGTTGGCGCAATGAATATTTTCTTTGTCATTGATGGAATTGTGAAAACACCTCAGCTTTTAGGGTCAATTTTGCCAGGAATTACTCGAGACAGCGTTATCGCATTATTGAAAGATGAAGGAGTTCCCATCGAAGAGACTCGTATCAGCATAGAGGAGGTCGTTAGCGCACATAAAAACGGCAAGCTCGATGAAGTCTTTGGGAGCGGAACGGCTGCGGTCATCTCACCAGTAGGTGTTTTGGGGTATAACGGAGTTGATCTTATTATTAACAACAATAAAATGGGTAAGCTTTCTGCTGGTTTGTATAAAAAATTAACAGATATTCAATACGGCAGAAGTCAAGACAAATTTGGTTGGATTGAAAAAATTTAGACTAGCGCAATACAAAAATCATAGATGGTAAGCTAAAATGTTGATAAAGTGAATGTGGGGGAGCACTATGTTAATTCAAAAGATCCGATACGGAATTAAAACAGCAGATATGACAGTGGATGGTGAGAATTATAAAGTATCACTAGAGGTACTAAGCCGACATGGTTTTAAGGTCTTGCAGGAGCTGGAAATTGCACAGTTTGAAGAGTTTCTAATAGAAAGTGACCAGGCTAACACATTGGATTATCTCTTAGCAATGCTTGCTCGAGCACCACGTAGTGAGCAAGAAGCAAGAAATACTTTGCGCGAGAAAGGGTATAAGTATACGAGTGTCCGAAACGCTATTGAAAAAGTCAAAAAAGTTGGATTTTTAGACGATAGGAAATTCGCTGAATCCTTTATCTTAGGTGCTTCCAAGGAAAAAGGAATATCTTTAATAAGAACAGAGCTACAAAACAAGGGTGTCGATCAAGAAATAATAGAAAGTGAACTTGAAAAAGCAAAAGTGAACGAATCAGATGTCTGCATTAATGTAATGGGCAAGTATATGAATGGAAAAAGATATAACGATACTAAAACAATGGAACGCTTAATTCGATTTCTTATAGCACGTGGATTTTCAGCTGACAGCATTAAGGTAGCATTACCATTAAACGAAATTAACATTGAAGGATATATGAATAATAGCGATAGTTAAAGACACAGAAATATTTCAAAAGTGCTGTAATTAAAATCGAGAGACTACCAAAGAAACTGCCTGAAAACATTGAAATTCTAATCATGCAGTATTTTAGATAGTAGAAAATATAGACTAAGCACTGTCTTTACTATTGAATATTTTAAACTTATGTGTGAAAAGTATCCCGCCTCTATAGGCGGTGAGATGAAGGCACACCTTATTAGACCGTCCTGTATTGACACTTCGGAGAATTTGTGAAAGAATCAGAGCATATAAGGGAGGTCTGATTTTCGAGTGGACTTGGATAGCAAAATCATGCGGTTCAAGATGTGGTATCACCTTGTGCTTGTTGTAAAGTATCGACGCAGGGTCATTCGATGTAGCGAGTAGCTCAAAGAAATCTTTGAGTATATATATCCAAGCTACAAAATCACCCATAGCGAATGGCATCAACGTTACTGTTCACACCTCAACTGAATTAATTGCTAATGTTGATAAATTCAAGACGCATTTCTTAAACTGTATTTAAAGAGCTTTTTCTACATTAGAAATGCTTATTGTGGTGTCTTTTCC
>JAITQU010000205.1 GCA_031288735.1 Christensenellaceae bacterium | reverse complement strand
TTTTTTTAAATATCATGCAAATGATGGACAGAGACCATGTTTTTCCATATAGGGTGTGAACAGTAACCGACACAACTTTCTATTATTACTATTTGTGGCATAGTTATTGCAATTTGAATTCTCATATAGTATTATATATGCGTGTTAGGAGACAAAACGTTTTGTACTAATACATTATTTCTGCAAACCTAACCATCGTAAATAATGTCTAGCTTTAGACAATATCTAGAGAATTTTTGTTGCTCGTTTTTGCAATCTACTTCTATGACATTTCTAAAATGGTAGATCACAATAAAACAAAACGTAATATTAGCTTCTTAATGAAATTTTAACAAGGTCACAACCGTGGAGGTTTAACATGATCAATTTAAATGATCATTTAACAGTATCTCTTTCATCTGCTGCCAACGCTAAGCAAACAGTCATCATAGGTAGTGCAAGATTTTCAATTATCACTCCCATTCTTTTGCGTGTTGAAATTGCTGAGGATGGTGTTTTCACAGATGGGCCTACACAGATAGTTTGGACACGTGACGTGGGGGAATTTCCTTATACGGTTACAGATTCTCAAAAACAAATTTTAATCAAAACGGACGTTGTTGAATTCAAATTCGACAAGAGGAAGAAATCTATTAATTACGTTGTTATTGACGGAACTCCTTTAAAGTGCAACAATCGAAAAAATCTTAAAGGTACCAAACGCACGCTTGATATGTCTTTTGGCAAGGAAAAGCTTTCTGATGGAATCATCGGTGCTAATGGTGTATCTGTTATGAATGATGACAGCCTTCTCATCAATGAAAAAGGGATGATTACATCTTCGCCAAAGCGAAACGATAAATACATATTTGCATCTAAAAACCATAAGCTTACATTGAATGCTTTTTTTAGAATAACTGGTATGCCGCCAATGATTCCACGATATGCTGTCGGCAATTGGTGGAGTAGATACCATGAATATACTCAAGAAGAGTATTTAGAAACAATGCAACGCTTTAGTAGCGAGAAAATCCCATTTACTGTTGCTACAATCGATATGGACTGGCATTGGGTAGATATTGCAAAGGAATTTGGACCGTCCTACAAGAGAGTTAGAGGCTGGACGGGATATAGCTGGAATACAAAACTTTTCCCAGACTACAAGACGATGTTTTCGGAACTTAAATCCATGGGATATCGTATTTCTCTTAATTTACATCCCGCTGATGGCGTTCGGGATTACGAGTCAATGTATCGAGAAATGTGCATAGAAACTGGCCGTGATCCTAAGGGAAGTGAAACAATTGAATTTGACATAACTGATGAGCAATTTATAAACGCTTACTTTAAGGTTTTACACAACCCTTATGAAGCTGATGGTCTTGATGTTTGGTGGATTGATTGGCAACAGGGTAAGAAAACTAAAATAAAGGGTTACGATCCATTATGGGGCTTAAACCACTATCATTATCTAGATAAAGCAAAAAATGGTGAAAGACCATTGATTCTTTCTAGATATGCTGGTCTTGGAAGCCATCGATATCCCGTTGGTTTTTCTGGAGATACTGCTATTTCTTGGCGAGTGCTTGATTTTCAACCATATTTTACAGCAAATGCTGCCAATGCAGGATACATAACATGGTCGCACGATATTGGCGGACATCACCTTGGTAATCCAAACGATGAAGAGCTCCTCTTAAGATGGACGCAGTTTGGAGTTTTTACTCCAATTATGCGGCTTCATAGCACAAAACGAATACGAGGAAAAGAACCATGGACGTTTACAAATATTTATCCTGAGCTAGTACGGCAATTAAATTTCCGACACAGACTAATTCCATACATATATACATCGTACTATCAGTCATACTCAGAAGGTAAGTCTATTTGTGAGCCCCTCTATTATAACTTTCCAGACTATAAGGAGTCATACGAGTACAAAAACGAATATTATTTTGGCGAGAAAATACTTGTTGCGCCCATAACCAAGCCTTCTGATAAGAAAACTGGGCTTTCTACTATCAACGTGTGGTTACCTGAAAAAAAGAGATATATAGATATATTCACCAATGAAATATATGAAGGTGGTAATGTCACAAGCATGACAAGGGATGCCAATTCAATCCCCGCCCTCGTTACCGAAGGTGCAATTATTCCGTTTGCAGTATCCGATGCTAATGAATGTGATAATCCAAATAAATTAGAAATTTTTGTATATGTAGGGAACGGCACCTTCGAACTCTATGAGGATGATGGTTGTAGCGATGAATACAAGAATGGTGCGTTTGCAAAAACACAATATTCCGTTTCCCTTGAGGATTCCTCACTTATGTTCAACATTGCGCCAGCAATAGGCACTACTAGCTTTATTCCAGCACAACGTTCCTATGAAATATTTTTCAAGGATCTAGTAGGATATAGAAGTGCTGAGGTAATGGCAAACGAAAAACGAATAAAATATTTTGCCGATGAAACCTCAATAAGTGTAAATAATGTTAAAACGTCAGTAACACTAAAAATAATCCTAACTGACATCACGATAGCACCTGTTAAGACTGCCAACTAAAATCTTTCAAAACTGATCTTAGAAGAAAGCAATGACTTAAACTTAATTTAGTGATGTCGCTTTTTTCGAAAGCAAATTTGCATAAACGACAAATGTACTCTGACTTGGAGAAGTTCCTATATTTAACCTTATGTGTGAAAAGTTTCCACCTCTATAGGCGGTGAGATGAATCGCACCCCTTGTTCGACCGTCCTGTATTGACACTTCGGATAATTTGTGAAAGAATCAGTGCATATAAGGGAGGTCTGGTTTTCGAGTGGACTTGGATAGTAAAATCATGCGGTTCAAGATGTGGTATCACCTTGTGCTTGTTGTAAAGTATCGACGCAGGGTCATTCGATGCAATCAGCCGCTCAAAGAAATCTTTGAATATATATCCAAGCTACAAAATCACCCTTAGCAGTGGAATCAACACGGCAGGTACATATACTTTTCAGTGCTGAGACAAAAACGGATATCAGCAAATTTATCAACGCATACAAGAGCGCAAGTAGCCGCATTGTAAAAAAAGAGTTCCCTAAAATACACAAAAGTCTTTGTAAAGAATATTTTTGGAGCCCGAGCTTTTGTTTGTTGACCGCTGGCGGTGCTCCTATAGAAAGTAATTAAACGATACATAAAAAGCCAAGGAAAATGCATATGAATAAAGCGTTTCGTTTAGACTTACGCCAACTAACAACAGCGCGTGCTACAAAAACTTTTGGTTGTTGCCGATTTGTCTACAACCGTATGCTTGCGGATAAAACCCTGCATTATGACTCCACTAAGGAGTCGCAAGCTACAACGCCTGCGCAATACAAAACCGATATATATAGTTAAAATCAGCTTTCACATCATTACCAAAAACAGGTCAAGCACTGTATTTCTTTAAAACTCAGGATGATTTTAAAAACAATACAAGAATTTTTCTCTCTGTAGTTATGTTGCTTGAAAAGCATCAATGCAAAAGTTTAATAAAGCATTATTTTAAGTAATTCTGTTATAAAGACCGTAAATCACGGTGCAACGAACACAACAATTTCAAATATAAAGAGGTATCCCTTTATGGATCAAAACGTGAAATATTTCTCTCGGTTAGGTGTAATGCATACATTGCGCAAAATTAAAAAGCTCATTTACTCAAAAATTGGCACTCTGTCTGTTTTGGTGTCATCGTCAAATGAGCCAGTTCCATTTTCAGCTACTGCTGACCTTGCCTACACCCCAGTAAAACCGCATCAGCTGTGGTCACATGCAACATATGGCAGTGCGTGGTTTCACCTCACTGGTAGTATCCCAAGCTCAGCAAAGGATAAGCATGTTGCTTTTCTCATATCGCTAGGTGGGGAAGGATGTCTAGTTGACCCAAACGGCTCTCCGATCCAGGGATTCAACGGAACGCATGGTTTCATTGATTTTTCTCTCCAGCCAGCACCTGGTCGACAATATTTAGAATTCAAGCAAAAGGCCATAGGCGGTGAGAAGATAGATTATTGGGTTGAGGCTGGAAACAACTTTTTCATATGTGAAGATCATCAATCTAAGGCTCGTTTTAAGCATGCCGATATTGTAACTGTTCGAGATGACATAAAGAATTTCTATTATGATGTTGCTATGCTTACTATGCAAATATCTATCACTAATAAATCTCATCCAAATTACGCTAAGCTTGTCGCTATATACAAAAAGGCATTGTATCTTTCTAAACCATATACAAAAGAAAGTATTGAATCTGCTAGACGTGCTATTTCTATTAGAATAAAAGAGCTCGACCCTAGTCCTTACAATGTCTATGCTACAGGTCATGCTCATCTTGATCTAGCCTGGCTTTGGCCCATTAGAGAAACAAAGAGAAAGGCGGCTAGAACATTTGTAAATGCGCTCCGAAACATAGAAAGGTATGACGGCTATGTATTTGGTGCTAGTCAACCACAACAATTCGAGTGGATGGAGCAATTATACCCATCACTGTTTACTGAAATCAAAAATGCTGTTTCAAATGACCGCATCGAACTACAGGGTGGTATGTGGGTCGAATGTGACACAAATATCCCATCTGGTGAGTCTATAATAAGACAAAACTTGTATGGTAAAAAATATTGGCAAGAAAAATTCGGTCGCGATGTTAATATTTGTTGGTTACCTGATGTTTTTGGTTTTAGTGGCAATCTTCCTCAGTTCATCAAAAAATGTGGTATGAATTATTTTCTTACTATCAAACTTAGCTGGAATGAACACAATAAATTCCCAAAACGCACCTTTATTTGGGAGGGTATTGATAATAGTAGCATCCTCGTTCATATGCCACCTGAAGAAAATTATGTAAGTGATGCAACACCAATGTGCTTAGACAAGGCAGTAAACAATTATCCAGAAAAGGATAAAACTAACACTTTCGGTATGCTCTACGGAGTAGGCGATGGCGGTGGGGGACCTGGGGAACGTCACCTTGAATTCGTTAAACGTGAAAACTCATTCAATGGGCTTCCTAAGGTTATTATGTCACCAGCTATAAGGGTGTTTGAGGAATTAGAAGCTTCTAGGGATAAATATGATGTTTTCAAGGGCGAGCTATATCTAGAAAAGCATCAGGGAACCTATACAACTCAGAGCAATAATAAGCTTTATAATCGAAAACTTGAAAATAAACTCCATAATATTGAATTTTTATATGCAATATCTGATATTACCTATCCTAAGGCGCAGATAGAAAGTTTATGGAAAGAAATACTACTCTATCAGTTCCATGACATTATTCCTGGCTCATCTATAGGCCGAGTTTATAGCGAGTGTGCAACAAGATATAATAAAATTGATGAAGAATTGACAAAAATAAAAAAGATACTAATAGAACACATTTCTACACCAAATGATGCGCACCTTTCTGCAATAAACCCTACTAGCTTTGCTTTCAACGACATTGTTAAATACGATGAAAAATATTATATTGCAAATTTACCACCATACGGTGCTGCTGTTATAGAGGAATATATTTCTGAAAACAAAGTGCGACTAGAAAAAAACATTATTGAAAACGACAGATTTGCAGTTAAATTTTCAAATTCAACTGGTGAAATTATCAGTCTCTATGATAAGAAATACAAGGATGAGCTTGTCTTACATGGGAAGTCGCTAAATCGATTATCCATATATGACGATAAACGTCTAACTTATAATGCATGGGATATTGATATTAATTATTCTACTAAGGCTCCCAAATCATTTAAACTTATTGACTTTAAAACATCAATTACTAGTGCTCAGGTTATACGCGAAAACATTTATGAATTTGGATCATCTGTACTCACACAGCAAGTAATCCTAACTGCAGGGAAACCAATCATTGAATTTTCAACTGTCGTTGATTGGCAGGAAACACACAAAATGTTTCGAGTTGATTTCTGGCCAGCTGTCTATTCTGACGAAGTCACTTGCGATATTCAAATGGGCAATATTAAACGCTCTACAAAGAATGAAACCTCCATTGAGAAAGCACAGTTTGAGATATGCGCACACAAATGGGTTGATGTAAGCTCACAAGAAAAGGGATTTTCAGTATTTGCTGAAGCAAAATATGGTTGGCGCATTAAAGAAGGATTATTATCTTTGAATGTTTTGAGAAGCACTATGTGGCCTGCAAAGGATGCTGACAAAGGTGTACATAACATTAGATATGCAATTTATCCACATTCTGGTAACGTGTTTGAAGCTGATATAGCAAAGTATGCCTACCAGTACAATTTCCCACCAATATTTGTTCATGGAGTGGTAGATATACCTGCGTTTATCACCTCATCGTCTAAGCATGTAGTGATTGAGACAATTAAGCCAGCTGAATCAGGCAAGGGAATAATTGTTAGAGCATACGAGGATGCTGGTGTTGCAACACGTGTTTGTCTGTCTTTATCTAGACAAACGGGAAAACCTGAGGTCTATGAAACTGATATGCTTGAGAACATAATATCAGCTGTCAATATCGCTCAGCTTGTTTTTAATCCATACGAAATTAAAACACTCTTAGTCTTATAATAAAACGCTTTTAAACTATGTCTTGAATTCCTATTCGCGCTTTTTTAAAGACTTAGTGAAAATGAGCTTGCGCATGTGTAAAAGTGTAATGGGTAGTTAACTAAACTAATCTTGAAAAACTCATCTCTATATCTTTATTTTCCTAACAACGTCATAGTTAGATTGAATTTAATAGTAGTTAAGCATTTATTAAAAAATCTTGTTTTTCAACAATAGTTAGATTAATAACAAAACTAAGAGTTAACGAATTACAAATATAAATTTGTTTGAGTGATTAATTGGTTTTTATTGTCTTCTACGCTCGGCCTTTTATAAACTAAACATCTCCTAGTATAGTGATTATGTATTTTACATGCACTATACAATGCGTTTATATTATGAATTCTAAGGTGAATTTTAGAAATTTTGTATAAAGCTTACTGTATCAATCCATATAATTTGCAAAAATATTAAATTTACATCCAAGTGACTTTGCGCTGTGTTACTTGTTTAACAATATTTTAATTATATATCGTAAAGACTACTTTCCACTAACAACACTATATCTTTATAGTGCATCAAATTCTTTCCACAATACGAAAGCTCATAAAGGTAATCGCAATTTTTTAATTTGAGCATCTCGTCTCACACAAAATTTTATAGGAGTCAAAAAATGGATGAAAGCACCCCAATTTCTATAAGCAAACCCATTTCTGCTAAGTCTATAAAAATCAGCAGAAAGGCTATCATTATCGCTGTAATAGTGGTTTTGATTTTAGTAATTGTTGCATACACTTTGACTTTTATTCTGCCACGTGGTGAATATCAACGAAATGCTGATGGTAGCATCATTGATGGAACATATCATGAGAATCCTAGCCTTGATGGTATCAGCTGGTGGGAGTTTTTGCTATCTCCTTTCATGGTCCTATCCCCCACTGTTGAGGGATCGGAAATTGTTTATGTTATCGTTCTTTTAATGCTTGTCATCGGTGCCGTTTTTGCAGTTCTTGACGAATGTGGAATATTAATTTATCTTATCGAATCCCTTTCATTTCGTTTTAAAAAACGCAAGTACTTACTTCTTTTTATAATATCATTCGCCTTTATGTTTCTCGGAAGTGCTGTTGGGATGTTTGAGGAACTCATCCCCCTTATTCCCATTGTTGTTATGCTCTCTTATGCAATGGGCTGGGATGCATTTGTAGGTCTTGGTATTTCTATACTCGCTGGCTGTTGTGGATTTGCAACTGGCGTTGTAAATCCGTTTTCTGTCGGCGTTGCTCAAACTATAGGTGGTATTCCTCTTTTTTCTGGGATAGAGCTTAGAATTCTATCTTTTATCCTAGCATATATAATTGTTGCAGGGTTTATATATTTTTATGCAAAGCGAATAGACAAATCACCTCAATCTTCTGCAGTGTTTTCTCTTGATTTAGAGCGCAAAAAAGAATTTTCATTCAATCTTGATGCATTTAATAGAGACGAAAAGAAAGATAAGGCACTACGGTGGTTTGGCATTTGGATGTCATTTATAGTAGTTTGCTCTTTGGTTGCAATTTTCTGGCACGCTTTAGCATCCTACATCATGTACATTACAGTTATTGTATATATTATATCGGGCTTAGGGGCATCAATGCTTTGTGGAATCAAAGGCAAGCGTCTACTGAAATTACTAGGTAAAGGTTCTTTGACGTTATTCCCAGCGGTAGCTATGATACTTGTAGCAAGCGGAGTCCGATACATAGTAGATGAGGGCGATATTATCGATACCATTCTTTTCATGAGTATTAATTCGATAAAACAACAAAATACTAATGTCGCCGTCCTTTTGATTTTTGCTGTTATCTTCATATTTGAGATATTTGTGCCAAGCGGTTCGGCAAAAGCTTTTTTGATTATGCCAATCATTTTCGACATATGCTCTCTTTCTGGAGTTCATCCACAAGTCGCCGTCCTCGCTTTTACATTTGCTGATGGATTTAGCAATATGATCCTGCCAACAAACGGGGGGCTACTACTTATTTTAGGACTTACTACTGTAAACTATCCAAAATGGTTTAAATGGTCATTTGCAATACAAATTTCACTATTGGCACTCTCTGTTGGTATTTTAATGCTTGCACAAAATGTTGTATATGCATGATGGTCTAGAGTTTTAAAACTATATATAGCCTCTAGCTAGTTTCCGACCTAAAAAGAATACATCGTCTATCCACAATGTGGAGCTAATAATATTTCTTAACTTAATCAATAAAATGCTTGAAAGAAATATTTAATTGCGCTAAATACTTGCCTATATATAAGATGATTTTTTGTATGTGTCGTAATGTAATTTATATATTCTAAATCGGGCTGTGTAAATTTAAAAATACTACAAAATCTACCTTTAATATTATGTTTAATATTATAGTTCATTTTTTTATAGCACCTGATAACTATTCTCAATACATATTAATGTTGTTAACTAAAAGTTAAATTTACACAACATTTTCAAGGATATTATGAACGACTTCGAACAAATAAAGCATCGTGATAAGCAGTTTGTCATGAATACATATTCACCCTATGATATTGCATTCATCCATGGAGAGGGCTCTACCCTAACTGACAGTACTGGCAAAAAGTATACAGACTTTTTGGGTGCTATTGCTGTCAACAGTCTAGGCTATAATTCTTCAATTTTCACAGATGCGCTTATTGAGCAAACACACAAAGTCGTATCTATTTCAAATATATTTTATAACCCATACCGTGGACTCCTTGCTGAAAAACTGATAGAAGGGACCTCTCTAGACAAAGTTTTCTTTGGAAATAGTGGAGCAGAAGCAAACGAATGCGCGCTTAAACTTGCAAGGAAATATTTTCATCTGCGTGGAGAAAATAAATATAAGTTTGTGTCTGCTATCGACTCCTTTCACGGTCGTACTATTGCAACTGTTGCTCTAACAGGTCAGTCAAAATACAACGCACCATATATTCAGCTAACAAATGGTTTCGGAAACTATGTTCCATTTAATGATATCGATGCGTTAGATAAAGCTTTAAGTGACGCTAATGTTTGCGCTCTAGTAATTGAGCCAATCCTAGGCGAGAGTGGCGTTATTCCTGCTACAAAAGAATACATATTAGCGTGCCGAGAAATAACTCGAAAAAATGGGCAACTGTTAATATTAGATGAGGTTCAAACAGGGGCTGGAAGAACTGGTAAATTTTGGGCGCACCAACACTTCAATATTGAAGCTGATATTGTTACCACGGCAAAGGGAATTGGTGGTGGAGTGCCTATTGGAGCATGCCTTGCAAGTAGCGATGTGTCTAGTGCATTCTCCCCAGGTGATCATGGCACCACATTTGGTTCATCCCCTCTTGTTTGTGCTACGTCATATGCCGTTGTATCGAAAATTAAAGAATTGGGGTTTATGAGCAATGTATCAGAGGTTGGTAGATATTTAGTTAACTCTCTTGAAAGCATTAAATCCTCTGCCTTTAAAGAAATCCGTGGTTTAGGTCTCATGGTAGGTGTAGAGCTTGACGCTAGTATAACAGCTAAAAACGTAGTTAAATCAATGTTGACAAAAGGATATATATTAAATGCGTGCGGAAACAATGCTTTACGATTCCTTCCCCCACTTATTATCAGTAAAGCCGAAATCGACAGCATGACTTGTGCTCTAAAATCTGTAATGAGCTCTTTAGCTTAAATCACAATAATTTAGGTTTTTCGCTTTTTAGATTAAACCTATACTCCCAGTATAGATATAGGTTATCAAAGCAAAAACGCCAATGTCGAGAACGCGAAAGCCCAAATATACAAAAACTGAAAATCTACCAGGAATTGTAAGTGGGTAATGCCATTTACCATCAAGGACTGGCAGTAAAGATTTTCTGTTATAATAAAATATCGATGCTATTGCGCTTCCCAAAAAGAAAAATCCAAGATAAGGAATTATTGGAAAATAATCAGCCGTTGTTTTCCAAAACCCGCTTGAAAACACCCATATACCAACAAAAAATTTTTCGGATTGATATGATGTTTCTGGTCCTACAGTACCAATAGATGGGAAATATGCTGAGTACAAAACTAGAATAATAATACCTAGTACAGAAAAAACGATTACCTTTATCCATCGGCTTCTTCTTATAGCATTAAGTGGTGCGTTGATAACTGCAAAGATGAATATTGAGCTAGCCATACAATGGAGCACCCCAAAAACGACCATGACACTTCCTTGGCTCATTCCTGCTACCTTTTCAATAATAAAGGTAGACAATGTAAGGAGTAATGCAACAACTGCTAGGCGTAGGGCGCGCCTAAAATTGTTTCTGCTAAATGCAGTACATATTCCAGAAACAATAAAGAACATAGCAACAAAGATTGGCCACCAAAATGCTCTTAGGTCTGAGTAATAATAGTTATTTGCAAAGGTGTTTAATTTTATAAGCCACTGTTCGCTTGAAACTTTCCACATTTCTCCAAACAAATATTTTATGTCAAACATTGAGTGGTCAAAAGCAACTAGAATTATTGCTATTCCTCTCATAAAATCAAGTTCCCAAGCACGAATTCGCTTCGTTTTTTTCTCTTTTACCACTTTTTTTACCTTTATTTGTGATCGATTTTTTCTAGCACTGGCTTCCCGTTGACAATGCGAAATAATTCAAATCTGTCAGAATATTCATGAACTAATAGGCCACGATCTTTTTTACTAAAGTAGATTGCTGGTGACTCAGAAAAATTACCAGCTTGCTGTTGAAATGGCGGCATATATGGAGCAGGATATGGTTGCGGCATGTTGTATGGTGAAACACTAGGATGATAATATTGTGCAGGAAATGCATTATATTGTTGCATGTATTGTTCTCTGCTTTGATTCATTGGGTTCTGCATAGGAGCAACGACGGGTACTAGTGTTTCAGCTTGCCGCCTGTTTTGCGTTACAGCATTTTTATCGCTTACCTTAGTATTTGATCTCAGTCCTTTGAATGGTTTGATAAAAATATTCCTAACAGAAATTATGACAGCACCTACCATGCAAAGTGAAAATCCAGTGACATACACATCTTTATACAAGACGCCTTCAAATGGATTAAAGCCAATAGAAACATAGAGGATTAACCCAAATCCTGCATAGACCAATGGAAGCCACAAACCAAATAGAATTATAATCTTGAATAAGAACATAAAAGCAATTTTTAGGGACGCAAAAATAAGTCGAAATAGAGAACCGAAGAAAAGACCAGCAGTGGTAGATTCCTTTTGTTCAATTACTCTCTCCTCTATAATTCGTTTATTTGCCATATCTATTCCTCAGTTACTCAGTCATTCACCAGCGATTGAGTCTTTGTTGCAAAACTGATGATTTCTTTCAACCATTTTATGTAATCTATTTTTGGCATATAGAAATCTAAGTTTTTGTTTACTAAAGTAATCGAGGTTAGTGCCTTTAAATAGCTATAACTACATATTTGTGTTCATTATTATACTAAACTTACTTTATTAAATCCACACCCATATACTTTACCAAAGCCGTTGGAACGGTTACGCTACCATCGGCGTTTTGATAATTTTCTAGTATTGCTGCTACAGTTCTCCCAACGGCTAGCCCACTACCATTTAAAGTGTGAACCAGTTTAAGTTTTCCGTCTGCATCCCTGAATTTAATATTTGCTCTACGTGCCTGAAAATCAATAAAGTTTGAGCAACTACTTATTTCAACATACTTATCATAGGATGGTAAAAAGACCTCAATGTCGTATGTTTTAGAACTACTAAATGTCACATCCCCAGTGCAAAGTGCAACCACTCGATACGGTAATTCAAGTAATTGTAATATCCTTTCGGCATCATTTGTTAAGCCCTCAAGTTCCATCCAACTATTGTCAGGATGTGAAAATTTGACCAGTTCTACCTTGTTAAATTGGTGTTGTCGTATTAATCCCCGAGTATCCCTTCCAGCACTGCCAGCCTCGCTTCTGAAACAAGCAGTATAAGCACAATATTTTATTGGAAGATCTCCTGCGGATAATATCTCATCTCTATGAAGATTTGTAACTGGAACCTCAGCTGTAGGAATTAGGTAATAATTTGAGTCCGCAATGCGAAAGAGAGCATCCTCAAATTTTGGCAAATTCCCTGTGCCTATTAGGCTCTCTCTGTTGACAATATATGGAGGGAATATCTCTGTATATCCGTTTTTTGTATGCGTATCAAGCATAAAATTATAAACCGCTCTTTCTAATCTTGCGCCGAGATCTCGATATACAGTGAAGCGTGCTCCTGTTATTTTGGCTGCCTCACCAGGAGAAAGTATTTTTAGGTTTTCACCTATTTCCCAGTGTGGCAAGGGTTTAAAATCAAACTTGCGCGGCGTACTAAACTTTCTAAGTTCAAGATTATCTCCATCATCAAAACCTACAGGTACACTGTCATCAACGAGATTGGGAATAGTATACATTAAATTAGCTAGATTTTCCTCAACTAAAACAAGGCTTGCGTCAAGTTCCTTTACTTTGTCAGATATTTCTTTCATTTTTGCTATAATATCTGTAGGCAGTGTTCCATTTCTTTTTTGAGCTACTATTTCCGCATTTGCAGCATTTTTACTTGC
This sequence comes from Christensenellaceae bacterium, assembly GCA_031288735.1. Taxonomy (GTDB): domain Bacteria; phylum Bacillota; class Clostridia; order Christensenellales; family DTU072; genus JAITQU01. The sequence continues at coordinate 1,058 of JAITQU010000205.1, read as the reverse complement.
TTTCAAAGATTCAACCTGCTGTATGAGTGAGCGTCGATACTTAGCAAGTTTTTCAACCTCTGAAATATCACATTTACTCCTGCGCAAGTCCAATTTTCTTTGAATTAATTCTATATTGTCGGCAACAAATCTAAAATCTAACATGTAACTCTCCAAGCACTTACAGTTCATGTAGTGCAAATCTAATTCTTTAAAGTGTTAGCGTTTTTAAACTGAGTAGAATTTTTTTAATGAAATTTTAAAAACGTTAACGTAATGCACATTTTAGTTTAATTATTTAAACTTACTTAATGTTATAGGAACTTGCAATTCTAGCAATGCACCAATCGTAAAATGCTTTGAGTTTTGCAACTTTTAACAAGAATATTATATGTTATCTATCATTCCTTGTCAATGTTTTAGACATTACAAGGACATAGTCAGTTTTAGACATTAGAAGGTCAAAGTCCCGTCTTTAGAGTTTTTCACTATTTTGTTTAATTTCTTGTTTCCGCATAGATATTGTAAACAAAAATATATGGACAGAAAATAGGATGCAAGAAATTTTGAATAGTAGGCAATGGATAGTATTTTAGACAGTACCACAAGGATAAATGTGACTGTTTTTATCTAATTAAAATGAAATCGCACTTGAACTGAACATCGACTTCAGACTGCCCCTCCTCCTCCTCCCGATTTACACAAATTAATACACACTCCCAGCAAGCCTCAAAAAATTTACTGTTTTTACTTAATTGGGCACATTCATAATAGTTTTTGGAGGTTGCCTATTGTATAATAACCTAATAATTCAAAATACGACTCTACCTTAGATAAATTAACTGATAATTTTTTCGCGACATTTTTTAACTCTTCTCCAGTCTTTTTATCAATGAGCGATTCTTTTAAAAACTTGTCGGTTTTTCTAGGTGTTTTCTTTATTTTATAGGGCTTCTCGGCGACCTCATCAAGATATTTTAAAAAACTGGCATTTTCGTGGACTTGCTTAGTGTAGTGTTTTTTGCTCCAATAGCAAACAATTTTTTCTTTGAAACTTACGTCATTACCAGCTTCATCTT
>JAITQU010000204.1 GCA_031288735.1 Christensenellaceae bacterium | reverse complement strand
GACGTTATTTTGTCTTCTGTCAGATGGGAATTTAAATGGAGCAATAAATTCCTCAAAAACCTTATTTATATCTCTGATATCTAAAATATGTGTTTTACTCTCAATGAGACGTAATTCTTTGAGTTCTTCAGTTAAATACTGCAAATGCTCGTCAATATTTAGATAACTATCACCGCAAAGACAGTCTGTTATTTCTTTGATAATTTTCTCAATCTCATCGTTCGGTATTGAATAATTCGACTCTGGTAATGAAGATTCCGTGCCTACTTTAGTGTGTTTTTTCAAGAGGTCAACAAGGACATCTTGAACAAAAGTATTATTTATTAATTTTAAGCTATTAAGTTGTTCATATAATGAAATTGCATTGATGTTAGTTGTTCCAGAAATAACTGCGTCAGAAGAGGACTTATCTTCATTACCATCACCAAAAAGATCACCCAAACCTTTAGCTTTCGTTTCTGTCTCTAAAACAACGCAATTATCAACTTGTAATGCAATCTCTTGCTTCAATATTTTCGCAATAACATCTCGAATTTCTTGATTTTGTTTGGTCAGCTCTTCTAATTTAAGTTCAGATACTTTTCGACAAAACTCATCTAATTGACTGCTTGGGTTTATTATTTTCGTTTTATTTAAACACTGCTTGACAACTTCAATATCTTTCTGAGAAACACAGAATTTTTCGAAGTGTTTTTTTACTACACCTTTTATTGTCATTTGCAACTGATCATAGCTTTGGGCACGTTTGTTTCTAACTTCATTTTTGAACTCCTCTTTTCTGTTTGACAGCGTATGCGCTAATTTTTCTAACAAAGATTTTAAAAAGTCTACATTTAGTTGATGCAGTAATTTTACTCCCCAAATTTTATCTTGTATGTTAGGATTTTTTTGTCAAGAAGTCCTTTTGGATCGCAAAACGACTCCTTATAATTGTTCCCCTCTTTGTTATGTCAGGTTTATAAGCGAAAGTGTCAATATTCAGTCCCAAATGCCTCTCAATAATATGATCAACCAAAAAATCTAAGGAAAGGTCAAAGATATCTCGAAACGATCGGTCATTGATATTATCAGCAATTAATTCTACATCCTTTAGCGAGGCATCAGGATTCACAGCTTCTGCTGAAAAAAACAACACGACAGCAGCAGATATAAAAAAGCAACATCCACTCTTTATTTTACGTTTTAATCCTAAAGCTATTCGCACAACCCACCTCTTCTCTGCTAAGAACAGGAAGAAGTATACAATGAAATATGCAAAATATTCTTAATGTGCTAACTTCAACATACAATACTTTATCATATCAGCACGCTGCCTATAAACTGCCTGAATTTTAGGAATATCGTCCGTATTGGGAGCACCTTGGTCATATAAATCTTGGTCAAACGGGGCTTTTAAATTAGCACATCCGAGGCATGTGTACAGAAATTGATCTAACAATCTATTGGCCTCTTCTTGGACGACTGCAGTACCGTACATACGATTAAACGCCACTAATCTTAGAACCAAAGAAAAATTGTACTCTCCCTCATGAAACACAGTATAATTAAGATAGCCTCTTCCAGAAAATCCGAGTTTACCCTTTTCTTTAAAACTATGCGGAATAGAGTGCAACTGGTTAAAATCCAATCTGTTTGTAGATATATACAACGCTTGCCATAATCTCCCAAAATGCTGTGCTAGTTCTTCCAGATAATTTAGATTGCAGCCTTCAGCACAGTAACAATACGATAACAGTTCCGCAAATTTGCAAAGATTTTTTTGTTGATACTCATTCAATCCTTCCTTCCACTCGTACTGGTGAATACCAAGAAATTTGCAAAGCGAAAGAATACTATCAGGAACTCCTTCTACATGAACCTTAGGAGCTTTAAAAGAAGCGAAGAACTTTTGTGTTGCCCTATCATGTCTTACTGACAGAATGGATCTTTTTAAGGCTTTTGCTTCTGTATATCTCCTAATTAGCGAACTGGAAACTTTTGTATCATCCATCATCCCCCAGACTCCACTCGCGCACATCATCACCATCGCGCAGCTTGCACCACACGCACTCTTCACCATATCACGAAACATCATAACAACCTCCTAAAACTCCAATAATTACAAAAACAAACAACAAAACGACGCAAATTATTCGAAAATCTGAAAAGTTGAGGAAACCAGGAAGGCATTGACTGAGACTGAAGTTCGCTGCTACCGCTTTCATCATCATGTTTCCTAAAGCATCGCTCGACCTCTTTTACAAAAACTACAATAAACTACAGTACCAATCGATCGTATACCCAATATTTTTCATCTGCAATAGCATAATTAACGAAAAATTAACCTTTCCCATTTTAGCCATATTACGCATTATTTTAGGCAATTACGCCTAAAATCAAAAATAAAGCCCATACAGCTCGGCTAATTCTGGCGTGAAGAAAACTATCCGGAACCTCCTTAACGCCACTCTACGACGATCCTCACGGGATTTATTTTTCCTGCAGTTTGTCTTTTTTCCGTAACGTAAGCACAGTAATGCCATAGATTCCGAGTAGGCTTTCTATGATCACGTCTATATGATCAGGCGTAAAATAGGTAATGACAGCCGCCACTATAGCGACGATGCCCTTCACTTTCTCGTTTACGATGATTTCTTTTAGGTTTGTCATGATGTTTCCTTTCCTATTTAAAAATTACGAATATGCCCGGCAAAGCCATCCATCGATGAACCTTTTCTGGGACGGATTGGCGTTGACGATGAGGCGATAATATCCGGCAGCCTCGGATTTCAGAGCCGCGAGCAGGTCAGTCGGGTCGGCTTTGTTGATGGC
>JAITQU010000199.1 GCA_031288735.1 Christensenellaceae bacterium | reverse complement strand
GTTATTTATTCCATCCACTACGTTTTTTGCAATCGTAATAGGTATATCCTTGGTTTTTGAAGTTGTAGTCGATAAATACCACGTACATTCTGTTTGTGTATCATATTCATCCCCACCAGTGAGCGCAGAATAAGGTGATGTTAAAGAAGAAATTGTGCCACCGCCATTATTATGATCAGCTGCTAAGGCACTATCTAGTGTATTTGGGACAATCGTGCTTAATCCCAAATTGTCTGTTGCTCTTTGGATAAATACATTAATGCTTGATGAATAAATTGTAAAAATAAAACCAGCTGAAACAATTATGAGTACAGATATGATAAAATACTTAGATAAATACCTCAAAGACAAATTATTTTCTTTACGCATATCACACCTCCAAACGCAAAAGCAAACGATCAAAAACTAATTAAAATATATTAAATTAGTTGTATGAGTACGCATCATTAAGATTACTGTTTCGATAAGCTATTTCAACTAAAAGAACGGTAATTATTACTGATAATTAATATTTATTCGACAATTCATTTTACATTCTACACACATTTACGTTGATTACTATTTACTACTTTTTTATCTTGATATTTTCAAGAAACTGTGATAATCTAAACATAAATATACTACTTGGTTTTTTCAACTAGATGACATCTTAATATGCTTATAAAAATTATAACTAGTTTAAAATTATGTTTTTGAGTGTTAAGGTTAAATTACACTATTTAATTATACATCATTTATTTTAAACTTCAATATATTAGTAAATTTAAAGTAAATACGATGGGAGCGTATATTAATTTGTGTAAATCGGGGAGGAGGAGGTATAATATAAACACAAATTAGGAGGACACCAAAATGAAAAAAAAAGCTATCAAAAAAAGATGAGTTAATGAGAGAAGCTGTGTTTTAATAGGCCAGTTGGCACAGTCGGATGGAATAAAAACTATAGATGGAATACATCAATTAACAGCTGGGTTGATTGAGCAAACTCTAGAGAGAATACTTGAAGTTAAAAAGAAGAGCTTGGCTACAAGAAATGCCAATACCAGGAAAGGAAAAGACAGGACAGAACAGCCGTAACGGATATAGAGGAAGACGCTGAAGACAAGAACGGTAGAGTTAGATATACCGAGGGATCGACTAGGGGTGTTTGAGCCTAAAATAATAAAGTATCAAACCAGAATAGATGAAGCTTTAGAGACGCGCGTGTTGTCGATGTACACAAAAGGGATGTCTGTAATGGACATAAGTGATCATATCAAAGATGCATACAATGTTGATATCAGACAGCATGGTTTACAATAACTGAAGATACTTCCACTAGTGTACGAAAGCAGACGCGGCCACTTGAATCGATATCTTGTTGTGTTCTTGGATGCGCTATATTTTCAGTGCGACAGGATGTGAAGCAGTAAAAAAACTACGTATATAGTGATTGGCATTGATTTAGACGCAAATCGAGATATAGTAGGGGCATGGGTAGGAGAAAAAGAGGGTTCAAAATACTGGTTAAGTATTTTGAGTGAACTTAAATGCTAGGGGTAGAAGACATTTTATGTGTATCGTTAATATAAACTTCATTTGCTGGGGAATTTATCGACACCAAGGCACTGCCACAAAAGACATCGTAAAAGCATTCTGTATCGTTTAGCAGAATGTCAAAAATCTCTTTAAGTAATTTTGTTTTATTACCCGTGTAATTCAGTGGTGAATAAATCATTCAATCTATCCTTTGCTTTATTATAATATGTTTCATCAATTTCAGCACCAAAAAATCGGCGTTCAGTTTGACGACAAGCCACCGCAGTTGTAGCCGAGCCAAAAAATGGGTCAAGTATTAAATCGTCTTTATTTGTGTGAACCTTTATCAAGTCAATAACCACTTCCAAATTCTTTTGTGTTGGGTGTATGCGTTTTTTCCCTAATACAACGCCGCTTTTATAAACGGGTTTCAAATATGAAACATTTGTTGGCTTGTTAAATGTCCATTTTTTGCCCGCCTTAACCGCCCATATAGCAACTTCAAAGTCCATAACATACCGACTGTCAACATTGCGTGGCATAGGGTTGGCTTTTTCCCAACGAATAAGGTCTTTCACAAGACAATTTTTTTCTTCCAATGCTTCAACTATGTATGAAGCGTTTTTCCAATCAGTAAAAATGATAAATGCCCCACCAGCAACAAGTAAATCAGCACAATCTAATATCCATTGTTTATGGTCAAAACCATAGTCCCATTTACCATAATTCATTCCGCTTCTTCCCATATTTGAAAAGCCGCGTTGGTGGTCTCTGCTAACACAATAAGGTGGGTCGGTTATAATTGCATTGACTTTAATTCCTTTGTTTTTCATCTCAATGAAAAGGTCTTTGCAATCACAATTTCTTATTATTGTTTTTTCTGCTTCTTGTCCATCAAATAAGGAGTTGTTTTTTGTTTTAACCATTATCATTCTCCTTATTTATAACTTCCATAATTTCAGCGATATCACATTCCAAAACTTTACATATACGTAATAAAACATCTAAACTAACTTGTTGATTTTTGCCAAGTTTCGCAAGTGTTCCCGTTCCAAAATCGGCTTTTATACGCAGGTCTGTTTTAGACATATCCTTTTCAATGAGTTGTTTCCAGAGTTTTTTATAACTTATCGCCATTGCGTTCCCCTTAATTCCATATAATACGCTCATTATAATATATTTAATGAAAAAAGTAAGACAAAAAATGCAAGAAGTTGAACATCTCGCATTTTTATTTTCACCACGGCAAACTTTCGTCTTCACAAGGCACAAGTTCTATTTGTTGCACGCATTTTGGGCGTGGTGAACCGTTTTAATAAAATAATCTTTATCGGCTTTGTTGTCAAAGTTAATTTGATTTTTTATTCGTCGAAATAGTGCCTCAAATGTTTTCTTGTTCTCTTGTTTGTCTTTTATAAACTTTTTGTTAGTGGTTTGTTTGAGGTTATATAAACTTTTGTAAAACACCTCGTTTGTCGTTATAACGGAACGAAGTTTCATCGGGTATTTATCAAGTAGTCGTAGAGTTTCGGGCAATGTTATTTGCGAATGGAACTCATAAAGGAGTAAATTATCCTCATAGTTATAGCCGTCAAATGGGTTTTTATAGTTATCAACAACATACACATTTTCATAATCATATTTATTGAGGCCATAATATGTTTTACCAACACCTGTTGAACCATAAAGATAAAACACTTCAATCTCTCGTTCTTTATTTTTCCAATCGTTTTCAATTTTTGCAGAACGGCGGTTGTCATAGAATTGTGGGTGTCGTGCATATAGTCTTGTAAACTTATAATGATAAAATTCTCAAAGTGCCATAGACAACTTATAGAGATACATCTAACAGCACGATTAACAACAACTTGCTTCAGTCTGTAAATAAAAATCGATATTTCATATATTAAATTTAAGAGCACTGCATTAATTCCAGTTTATTTTTGCTTGATTAATATAAAACACCACTGTTTTTGCATAAAATAGCAAACAAAACGGCATGAAACCATTTTATGTAAATAATTAAGTGGCAAACTCAGGTTTCGAGCGGCTCTATTACGAAATTTGCCAAGCGTTTTACGTCCTTGCCATTGTCCATATAGTAGGCGTTGTCTGCAATGTAGATGCCCGACGGGGCTGGTTGGCTTGCGTCGGGTGTGGCGTTATTTTCCCGTCCTCGCGGCTTTTCCCCTGCGGAGTCTTTCGCACCGCCTTACCCCTGCTCTGGCCAGTTGCCCGAATACAAAGAGGAAAACTCCGCGCCCGTCCGCCGCGACGACATGGCGAGCTCGATTGTTTCACCGTCGCTCATCCTATCCTCGGGCGGCTCTTGCAACTTTAATTTCTTAATTGCAAGCACCTCCTGCGTCGAAAGTGGAGGCAATTCGACATTTGCCGTTTCGGTGTTTTCCGCGCTTATGCTTCCGAAATTTTTCTCAATGACGCTTATAACCGTGTCCAACGCCCTGTCCGCCTTTCTCGCCGCCGCCGTCGACTATCGAGAATACGTCCATGCGCCCGAGTGAAAAAATGAGAAACATTTCCGCCGTCCACATGCCTATGCCCTTAATCGCCTTCAGTTGCTCTATAATCACCTCGTCGGTCATGCCGTCAAAACTTTGTCGAGCGTCAAACTCCCGTCCGACACCGCACGCGCTATGTTCTTTATGTAGTCGACTTTATTGCGCGAAAGCCCCGTGCCCCGCAAGGTTTCGTCATCCAGCGCAAGTAGCCTTTCCGCCGTGACATCGCCCCAAGCAACGCCTCAATCCGTCCACATATCACGTCCGACACCTTGCCCGACAACTGTTGCCCAACGATATTAGAAAGCATGGCACTCAAATAATCGGTCGACAATTCGTACTCGATAACGCCGTATTTTTCTATTATCTCCGCGATGATCGGGTCGGCTTTCGATAGATGCTTCCACGCTTCTGCGGTGGCGGTTATTTGTTGAAGTTTCCTTCCTTTTTAACCTTATATCCCACGGGATATTCCTTTCCGCAATCGGGACAAATCCAGTTATATGTCCTTTCGTAGTTTATCTCTGCAAGGTCTTTAACAAGTTCCTTGCATTTCTCGCAGTCTTTTCTGTCTGCGTTGTGCGGCGCAGTAGACTTTCTATTTGTATTCATTCATTGCCTCCTGACTTAAACTGCTCCAACCATTCGATAAATGCGGACCTGTAACGTGACCGCCTTATTCGCTTTGCCACAATAGTAGACCAGTATTCGTCTAATGTGTCGGTAAAATACGGCTTGCCGTCGTTGGGAGAAACCATTTTTAACTGCACTATTTTCTCATGCAACTGGCTTCCCTCTTTTTTCATCGTGCGCTTAAGGTCACTCCAATAATTGCGAGGGATAGACGGGTCGGCGAGAACAGCCACAATGTCTACGGCAGAAAAATACCACTCTTTCCGTTCCGCATCATACTGCGTTCGTATCGCATTGCCGTTAAATATATTTTTAGACATCTTAATCATATTTTGACCCTCCACATATTTCTCTCATAAGGCATCACCATCGACTCATATTGTCCCACGTCTGTGACCGCTGACCTTGTCGATCCAGCTCTAACTCCTCAATCATACTGGGGCGGTTTGGATAGAGCCGTTTCAGTTTCACCCGTATGTCTCCGCCTCGTCGCGCCGTCGAGCTTGACTAAATCCTTCAGGTGCTTCCCGAGCCAGTAATAGTTTTTTCTATTTTTTGCAACCTCCGCGTCGCCTAAAATCGCAAGACGGTATAAACCATATATAGTTCCTTTCTTTCCGCAAAAGCCCGCTCAAGTATCCGCTTGCATTCGGCTTCCCACTCGCCCCGCGCCGTATAAAGTTTTTTGATTTCGTCGTATACGTCGCATTTTTCTAAATGTACAGGTTTAAATAGCAGAACCCCGAAAAACGATAGCAATTTGTCGGTTTGTTGTCCGCCTTTTCACCAAGACTACCGCTTATGCCCCTTATGGCAAGGTTCATTTTTGCCAGTTTATAGGTCGTCCCCGTGTATTCCTGCCCGTATATGCCAACCTCGCGGGTGTTGAAGTTGTGTGCTTTTATAAACTTTATGGATTGTACAAACATACCGCCCGAGCCGCAACAGGGGTCGTATATTTTGCCCTTGTACGTCTCAATAAGTTCGGCTATCAAATTTACGATACACTTTGGCGTATAAAATTCGCCATTGCACTTGCCCTCCGCAAGCGCAAACTGTTCAAGAAAATACTAGTAAACTCTGCCGATTATATCAATCTCGCCGTCCCTTATGGTGTCAATTTTGTTTATCTCGTCAAGCAGCGCAACGAGCTTGTTTGTGTCCAACCCAAGGCGGGAATAGTAGTTGTCGGGCAACGCTCCGCAAAGCGCTGCGTTCGCTTTTTCTATGTTAAAGAGTGCGGTGTCAATTTTCAAATCAATGTCGTTTTGCTTTGCGTTCTGCATTATGTAGCACCATCTGCTTTCGGTCGGCAGATAAAACATATTGTCCTTTGCGTAAAACACGTCAATCTCAGGGTATTTTTCTTTGCTGTCGAATCAGTTCCTGCCGCTTCGCCTCAAACCTGTCGCTTGCGTATTTCAAGAATATCAGGCTCAAAACGACGTGCTTATACTCGGACGGTTCATCCGACCCGCACAGTTTGTTCGCCGATTCCCAAAGGGTCACCTCAATCCGCTGTTAGTCTTTTTATTTACTTTTGCCTTTGTGCTTTCTCCATTTCGCGTATTCTATTTTTTCTTGATAACCCACACGCCCATTTTTCTTGAGCCGTTGCGTTCTATTATACCGTTATCCCGTAGCTTTTGTAGACCTCGCTCAATAGTCCGCGAGTCCTTGCCTATTTGCTCGGATATCTCGGGGGCGGTTATTTCGGCGTTTTGTGTTATCAGTTCTAAAATGCGTTTTTCCGTAGCTGTCAATTTTATCCCGACATTTATCCCGACATTTATCCCGACACTTTTGTCCGCAAGCGACAAAGTAAGCGTTGTGCGGTCGGGGTTAAATTGCTCTTTAATATCGGGCTTCGGCAACTTATATTGCTCCCAAATCATATTGATACCAAATAATCCGCTCCCCGCCCGTTCGCCTATGCCCACAAGCGAAAACATAAAAATCACCGCCGAATTTCTCGGGTCGGAAATTCCGCCGCTTAGGGCTTCGTCTTTGGTTATCCTAAGCGCGCCAGGGTTTGAAATTACGATCTCGTCCTTTCGCTTTTCTACGACAATCCCTCGCCGCTCATTATAATCGGCGTGAATTAGTGCGTTTGCGAGGGCTTCTCGTATTGCCTTGTGCATAGGCGTGTCGTCAATGCGAATTTGATGCTCGTTTAGCCTAAACGGCACTTTAATATCGGCGGTCAATCTGTCTTGTATGCGTCCGTAAAAGTCATAAAGATTGCCGCTCCAATCGTCCGAACTGCTTGTCACTCGGTCGCTCCACCTCTCGCCAATCGGGTTTTTTGGTTCGCGGTAATCCAAAAAGTAGTTGGGGTACTCGTCTAATATCTCGGTGACGTTGCCGAACATCAGCAAACCGCCCAGCGTGGGGTGTAATTCTCCGTCGTCATCGCTACGCTTAATCGCACCAATTTTTTGTAAAAATTCCTCGTCACCAAGCCGCACATATATATGCTCGCTCTTAACGTTTGACAAATGATGCGGTACCGCTTTATTGTGTCGGGGTTCAAAATGCCTGTTGTGTATTTATCTATAACCAGCCTGTCCTGCGTCACATCGTTCGCGTCGCGGATCATATTGTTGACTTCCGCCTTGGTGCAGTGATAATCGCCATCGCCGTTCCGTCTAAAAGACTGCCCGTAAAAATCTTTATTAAGATGAACGGGTTTGTACTGCCGCATAGCACGCGGAACACTTATAACAATGATTTTCTTGCCGTCAACTTCCAGAGCGGCAACATTTTTTGCCGTTAAAATATTCGCGCTTGTCTTTGACCGATTGTTAATGGTATCCCAAAATATTTTTATAAGCCCGTCGGGATTTGCTACGCTGATAATGTTCAGCGACTTGTCTGCGTTTTCCTCCGCACCAAGCAAAATCACGCCGCCGTCCGTATTCGCGAATGCGGAGTATGTTTCCCACAAACTGTCGGGGAGTCCGCCCTGCGCTTTTTTAACTTCAAGACGGTTGCCCTCGCGGTATTCACTTATTTTTGTTATATCAAACACCTTATACCTCATCAAACGGAATGCGGTTTTCCGCACACCAATCTTTAATTTGGAAAATCTTTTTCTTACACGGTATCCTGTGTCCGTTCTCCCACCTGTTTAAAGTTATTAGCGACACGTCAAACTCCTTTGCCAGTTGCCCTTGTGTCAAATCTAACTTTGCTCTAATTCTTATAATCTTGTCCTTAAATTCCATTTTCGCTATCCGTTGTAAGAAAATATTTATCTGTCACCACGATGCAATCACGCTGTGTCGACGATATTTGTGCGACCTATATAGGTTAGCACGATTTAACACTTCGTGCAAGTAATTTTGGGGTGGTTTTGCAAATTATTTTTGAGTTGTAGAATGTAAAATGAATTGTCGCAGAAAAGTGAAATGTTTTTGGGAATTTGACAAAAGTCGAGTTTTCATCGCCTTATCATAAGCAAGAAAACTTATATAAGCGTTTTCGTCGCTATTGTGTTTATAACTTTTTCTTTCTTTCACTCTTAAAGTGAACGTTAAAATCTTACGAGGTTTGCCCACGGTTACCCTTTTCAACGTAGCCGTGCATTTCTCTTAAAATGAAAAAGCCTGATTGACGCAAAACTGCGCCGTCAGGCGTGTTTAGGTCTGTCTTTTATTTTATCGCGAAATCAAAAGGTCACTAACTGCTTTTTGTTCTCATTTTGTTCAGTCTACTTTTTGTTTTGCACAGTTTTTGACGAATGGATTCTTCGGATTTCTGTGCACTTTTTGTTGTCCATTCCCATTTTGATTTAATTTTAGATTTTAACCAAATGATACCTTCTAAGTTAATTAAAATCTAGTATAAAACTAATTGTTGACAAATTGGAAGGCAACTGATACAATCGAAATTGAACTGAACATCGACTTCAGGTCTCCACTCCTCCTTCCCGATTTACACAAATTAATACACACTCCCTTTATAGGTTTAAAAAATTTTAAAAACAATGTAGTTTTTTCAAAATTTTGAATAATTTTTATTTTAATTTAATGTGAAAATTATAATTTCTTTCATATTATTTACTTTTTAAATACATCGTTTTAATGAAATTTCGAAGTATGTTAATTTGGTAAATAGTGGAGAGGATATAATAAAAACACAAAAGCCCAAACTTTATAATTAATATTTACATTATGGTGAATGATGACAATACAGCAACTAAAATATTTTATAGAAATCGTTAATTGTAGATCAATTAATAAAGCTTCAGAGCGCTTATTCGTGGCACAGCCTAGTCTTTCAAATGCCTTAAAAGTCCTAGAAAATGAATTAGGTATTAGTTTGATTAATCGAACAAAGCATGGCATTTTTTTAACTCAGAATGGAAGAGAATTTTTAGGATATGCTAGACAAGTAATTGAGCAGACTAGTTTACTAGAATCTCGATTTCTGCATAAAAAAGCGCCTAGAAAAATATTATCAATTTCAATGCAGCACTATGCGTTTGCAATAAATGCTTTTGTTTCTATGGTTAAGAAGTCAGATTATGATGAATATGATTACACCCTTCGTGAGGCACGCACCTTTGAGATAATTGAGGATGTTAAATATCATAGAAGCGAAATTGGAATTCTGTTTTTAAGCGAATTTAATCGAAATGTACTGGAAAAGACTTTTCGCGAAAACGACTTAACCTTTCATTCACTCTTTGAAACAAAGCCACATATTTTCACTGGTGCATCAAGTCCGCTTGCAAAAAAGGAATATATTACACTTGATGACTTGAAGGATTATCCAAGGTTGTCGTTTGAGCAAGGAGACTACAATTCGTTTTACTTCTCTGAAGAGCTTTTGAGTACCGAGTTTTCAAAAATGGACATCAAGGTTGGTGACCGAGCCACTATTTTTAACTTAATGATAGGATTAAACGGCTATACAATTTCAACTGGTATTGTAAATGCTGATCTTAATGGTGATAATATTATTGCTGTTCCTTTGCATGTTGATGCCAAAATTGAAGTAGGATATATAGCAAATGAAAACATAAAGTTAACAGATCAAGCCGTCCAATACATTGATGAACTAAAAAATGAAGTCTCACAATATGTAAAACTTGATTTAAAATTTTAAAATTATAAATTTAACCACAAGTTTTTAAAATATTAATGATCTAATTTTATAATCCATGTTATAGGTTTTAACTATAACTAAATATATTTATTTTGCTTTATGTATATCACGATTTTTGTTGTATAATATAACTAGGCTTGAAAGTTTTGTTAATTAAAAAATATGCAAACATAAGGTTCTTCACTTTGCGTTTTTAGTTAGGAACTTTACTCTATACAATTGTTTAGACAAGTTATTATACGTTCTTTAAACGCTAAGAAATTAAATTTTTAAATTTTAGGAGTTAATATGAAAACATCAATAATTGGTTATCCAAGAATAGGTAGAAACCGAGAGCTTAAATTTGCTACCGAAAGCTTTTTTAATAACAAAATATCTTTAGATGAATTACTAGCTTGTGCTAAAGAACTTAGGACTAAGCATTGGTTAAAGCAAAAAGAAAGCGGTATTGATTATATATCATCTGGTGATTTTTCATTTTATGATAATATGCTGGATTTGTCTATTATGTTAGGAATTATTCCAAAACGCTACCTAAATTTAGAACTTAATTCAGCCGATACATATTTTGCATTAGCAAAAGGTTATCAAGGCGAAAAAGGAGATGTTAAAGCTCTTTCAATGCGAAAATGGTTTAACACAAACTATCATTATCTAGTTCCAGAAATTGATAAGGATTCTTTTATTTCTCTTAACACATCAAAACTTTTTAATGAATTCAACGAGGCAAAATCATTAGGCATCCTAACAAAGCCTAGCCTTATAGGACCACTGACATTTTTAAAGCTAGCTAAATTTAGTTTTAAATGCACATCAAAATTTATATCCGAACTTGCAAATGCTTATGTTAGCATACTTAAGGAAGCACAACAATTTGACGCTGAGTGGATTCAAATTGATGAACCAATCCTTGTAACTGACTTAACTCAGGATGATATAAACTTATTTAAAAAGCTTTACACAACAATTTTGAAACAAAAAGGCAATGTCAGTGTTCTTCTTCAAACCTACTTTGGTGACATACGTGATATATATACCACTGTTATTTCTCTTAATTTTGATGGAATCGGTATCGATTTTGTAGAAGGTAAGGAAAGCCTTTCACTAATTGAAAGGCATGGTTTTCGAAAAGAAACAATCCTGTTTGCAGGTCTTTTAAATGGGAAAAACATTTGGCGTAATAACTATGATCAAACTCTTAAAATCATCGAAAGGCTTAAAGCTATTACCCCAAATATTGTTATCAATTCTTCTTGTTCTCTATTACATGTACCTTATACCGTAAGTGTAGAGGATAAAATTGAAGAACCTTCAAAACAATGCTTTGCATTTGCTGAAGAAAAGCTAATTGAGTTAACTGAGTTAGCACTACTTGCTCAAACTCCTAATTATTTAAATAGTGAGATATTCAAATCGAATGCTGTGATTCATAGTGACATTAAGAAAAGTATAAACTCTCAAGTAAATGCACGAATTGTTTCATTAACCGAAGCTGAATATGAACGTCTACCTAAACGTTTTGAAAGATTTAATATTCAAAGGGCCACTTTTAATTTGCCTCTGCTCCCAACTACTACAATCGGCTCCTTTCCCCAAACTGACGAAGTCAGATCTAACAGAACTAAATTCAAAAAAAACCTGATATCATATGATGAATACGTGTCTAAACTACATGAATTAACTGCATCTGTTGTAAAACTTCAAGAGGACATCGGCCTTGATGTACTTGTACATGGAGAATTTGAAAGAGGCGATATGGTCGAATATTTTGGAGAAAACCTTGACGGTTTCCTTTTCACACAATTTGCCTGGGTTCAGTCATATGGAACAAGGTGCGTAAAGCCTCCCATTGTTTTCTCTGATATAAGTCGTCCTCACCCAATAACTGTAGAAACATCAAAATTTGCGCAAAGTCTTACCGCAAAGCCTATGAAAGGAATGCTAACAGGCCCTATTACAATTCTTAATTGGTCATTTCCTCGCGAAGATATTAGTTATAAAGACCAAGCAGTCCAAATTGCACTAGCAATACGCGATGAAGTTTTAGATCTTGAAAAGGCAAACATTAAAATAATTCAAATCGATGAGGCAGCTCTTCGAGAAAAACTTCCTTTAAGAAAATCCGACTGGCGCATCGAATATCTAGACTGGGCGATACCGACATTTCGTTTAACACATAGTGGCGTTAGTCCAGAAACACAAATTCACACACATATGTGCTACAGCGAATTCCAAGATATAATTGCCGACATTGATGCAATGGATGCTGATGTTATAACATTTGAAGCAAGTCGATCTTCGCTTGAAATTCTTGATGCTATTATAAAAAGCGGTTTTCAAACTGCTGTCGGCCCTGGCGTATATGACATTCATTCACCTCGAATTCCATCCGAAAAAGAAATCATTGATGCAATAAAGTTAATACTAAAAGCTATGCCAGAAGAAAAAGTGTGGGTCAATCCAGATTGCGGTCTAAAAACACGCAAAAATCCTGAGACTTTACAAAGTTTAATAAATCTTGTTTCTGCAACAATTAAAGTTCGAAAATCCTTAAAATAGTCGATGCATCTGTTCACTCTAAAAAATTACTCATTGATTTTTAAGTTATGAAATTTTAGTAATTTTACTAAATAAGTGGTCTTTTTTTATGACCACTTATTTAGTAAGATGTGTCAGAAAGTTTACTATATTTTTTAAAACTAAATGTAAAACAAATTCAAAAGTAGGTGATAATTTTCTAGACTGTAAGCTACTTGAAAACTAAAAAATTTTTACATTACTTCTTTTTAAATGTTTCTTTAGCCTAGGATAACTTTCCACATTTTATAATATAGTTTTTTAGTGCTTAAATTGTTCTAAAGTTTACTAATCTAAAAGTGTCAAAATAAATGTATAAGGGTGACAATTTTCAAATTTTTTTCCTTATTTTAATACTGAAAAGTTGAATATGTATTAAAATGCATGCAAGGTAAAAATTAAAGCAGTCAATTTAGCTAAATCGCTACTCTTATTAAATATTAACTCATATTCCACTTAATATTAATGCCGTTGCGATAACATATTCCATTACAAAATGTGAATACCATCTTTTTTTATGATATTTACAATTTACTAAAAGATAACTTTAATTTAAAAGATCTCGCTTTATTAGATTAATTTGGAATCTAATATTTTAAGGCGTAAGCAATCTATGTTCATTTAATGTATATACACGTAAAGTGACTATATCCATACAATTTCATTTAATCTCACTAAGTTACTTTTGCGACACATATGATATATGATTGATAATATTTATCGTCTAAAAAGTTAGTAAAGACCTTATCATAGAAAACCTACAGTACTTCACTTAAATAAAAATAACTCTCGCCAGCTCATCGATAAAAATTTACACCACACTTGATATACATATTTCAAATTTACATTTTACAATTAGGAATTTGAAAACTGTATCAAAGCACTAACTTAAAGTATATTAATTAACTAGAAAACATAAAAAAAGTAGTTAACTAAAAATACGCTCTAACAAAACACAGGTGAATACCATGCTGCTTGTCATTATATTTATTGCTTTCATAGGTCTTGGATTGCCCGATTCACTCTCAGGTGCGGGCTGGCCTGTTATTCATGCAGCAATTGGAGCACCTCTTGCTTTTGCTGGCGTTCTATCTATGACAACAACAGCTATGACTATTGTTTCAAGTCTAGTATCTAATCGAATAACACAGCGATTTGGTACCGGCCTGGTGGCAGGAGTTAGCACCGCAATGGTAGCGTCGGGACTTCTTCTATACTCACTTGCAAACTCAGTGTGGCAGATGTTAGCACTATGTGTGCCAATCGGTTTGGGTGCAGGTGCCATTGATGCAGCACTTAATCATTATGTGGCGGCTAATTTCTCCTCAAGAAATCTTTCTCACTTACATTGTTGCTGGGGAATAGGTGCTGCAATCAGCCCTAGAATTATGGGGTATTTTCTTAAAAACAATGCTAATTGGCAAGGCGGGTATTTAACAGTAGGAGCTATCCTTATGGGCATTGCATTACTCGTTTTTTTAAGCTTAAGGCTTTGGAAAACGAATGCCAAGCTTCCTTTACATGCCAAAATAAAACCTGTAAAAGAAATTATTAAAATAAAAGGTGTTAAATATGTAATGATTGCTTTTCTATGCTACTGTGCTATTGAAACCACAGCTGGACTGTGGGTAGCAAGTTACTTAGTAGGATTTAGGGGAATGCTACCCCATGTAGCTGCAAGTTTCGCAAGCTTATACTTCATAGGGATCACTCTAGGAAGGTTCGTATCTGGATTCTTTGTTGATCGTGTTGGTGACGCACGGATGATACGTTTAGGGCTTTTGGTCGCACTTTTAGGTCTTATCTTATTGTTTTTGCCATTTGGCGAAACCTCAGTGGCAGGTATTTTGATATTAGGATTGGGTTGTGCCCCTATCTATCCTGCCATCATTCACGATACACCATTATGCTTTGGAGCTGAAAATGCGGCTCCAATTATTGGCTTTGAGATGGCAAGTGCATATACAGGCGCAACAATTATCCCTCCATTGTTTGGACTGATTGCACAAAACACAACTATCGGGATATATCCGTTTTTCTTACTGTTCTTTTTGGCGTTAGTTTTTCTTATGACTCAAAAAATGTATAAAACTATAAAGGAAAATACTCTTCATGACAAAAGAGATGAGACACAAATACTTGAAAATGGAAATCGCTGAAAATGAAATAAAAATAATTTATCTTTAGGTTACTGTTCACACCCCATATGGGAAAACCGTTTTCCTTCACACTCTCTATGAAAAGTAACATCTTTTTTAGATGAAAAATATTTACATTCTATTTAGGTATTGTAATTACAATAAAATCCCTTCATTTATGGTGGTAGTTAATGTAAATCGAAATCAAAAAATATGTCATTGTACTCTTTAAAAAACGAATTTCCGTTTGCGCATTTTTGCATTATCTTGTTGATGATCTTCTTATTTTTATGCTAAGTATGGCGCAAACTATAGCCATAAATATGTAGATATCTATGGTGAATCTACCCGATCGTGTAGTAGTTGTTATAATACAGAATAGGACAATGAATAGATATATGTAACTTATTATTTTGCTAAATTTTCCCTGCCTAGTAAAAAAAATCAGGGTAACAATTATGAAAAAAAATATGTTGCCTGCAGCAATATTAAAATTATTTTCATTGTCATATGCTTGATTTGCGTTTTTAAAAAAACTCGAAAGTGCAATAAAAGCAAGAATACAACCAAGAATAAGGCTAAGATAGTTGGGATCTGTTTCGTTGTATGAAACAGTTTCCTTCATTGCTGGATCTGTTTTTTTCTCAACACCTGTCTGGTTTAGATTGATCTTAGGTTCAACAAATTGTGAAATAGTCGTTTCTCTTGACGAACTATTATTAAATTCGTTCTTAGAAATATATTTACTGTGACAATAAACACATTCAAACGTGCCATTTTTTTTTATAAGTTCACGACTGCCACAATTCTTACATTCAAATATTTCCATTATGGACTCCTCAAACTTATTTCAAAAACACCATTTTTTAACACCTTAAACTTTTATAATATTTACAATTGTTTACTTATGGTTAGGTAGTAAAAGTCGATTTGTTACAAAAGTAATTAGATAATTATTATATTTTGATAAAAACTAAGGTGTTTTATTGTTATTGACATATTACGACAATTAAGCTGTTTAGAAATTTAGATATACGTGATACACGCATATTTTAAATATACACCTTGACTTACAATTTATGTAATTTAGAATATATAATTAGTTTCCCCAATTTGAATGTTAAGTTCATTACTACATAGGTTGTCAATATTTATATTATATCACAA
>JAITQU010000080.1 GCA_031288735.1 Christensenellaceae bacterium | reverse complement strand
TCTTTCATATAAAACCCCCAAAAAATTAGTTAGTCAAGTACTTGACAATAATATTTTACAATACCCGATAAATATTGTCAAGTACTTGACTAAATTTTTTAAAAATTTTTATATTGTGTGTTACTGTTCACACCTCAACTGAATTAATTGCTAATGTTGATAAATTCAAGACGCATTTCTTAAACTGTATTTAAAAGAGCTTTTTCTACACAAAGGTTGCAATTCTTATGAGATATACGAGGGAATTTATGTTCTTTGTCGGTCTGAAAATTTTCAATTTTCTGCGACAATTCATTTTACATTCTACACCGATTTACACAAATTAATATACACTCCCTAACGACTTGCAAAAATGATGGTTTGAGTGGTAAAATAGCCATTGAAGTTTGAGGCTAACTTGACATAAAACTAATAAATCATTATCTAATTAAAATGCAAATTTGAAATATTGAATTGATTAAATGTGTAAATTACTTTATAAATGAATTTATTGCGGCTTTATGTGCAATTCACAGTGAAATGCCGTAGTTTTTGTCATAAATAGAGCAGTTTCTATTACTCCTGCAACTAGATAGCATTTGTCTACATAACCCAAATTTAATATTAATAATTGGTCATTAATAAAGCATCTTGAATTAAGTATTATGAATAATTACCCTGTAGTATTTCATAGTTATATTCAGATCATCAAATAGTTCATTCAAACAATTCATTTAGTTTGTTACAAGGATGGTAGTGTATAATGAATTTTATCTTAATGCATAAAAAAATACCTATCGTTGATCTTGAAATAGACAGTGAAACGGGACATATCTTGAAAATTGGTACACCTATAAATATCGATCACTTGCCACTTGGGACATTTACTAATAACGATATTGACAGGGTTGCATTGCGAGAGTGGTGGAAAAGCCGCTGTATACCTCAAAACCGCGATGGAATAGATATACTTGAAAAAATCAACATTCATTCACCCCAGAGCCTTTCATGCAAATATTATGGTCTAAGTCTTTCGGATCATTACTGGATATGCCCTAAGGACCAAGCCATAAATTGGAACGACATTAACTTTTTTGCCAATCCTTTTTCCTACGATGTTAGTGATTTGCTTTTTAATAGTGAATACAAGGAAGGTTCGAGAAAATTCAATTTTTGCTCTCCAGATTGCACAACCTCAGGTCAGTTGCGAAAAAAATGGAAAATTATCAATGGTGATCGCTATTTATTAAAAAAGGGTAGCTTGTCTTTTAAACTCGAAATATTTAATGAGGTTATCGCAACAAGCATTTGTAGTAGACTAGACATAGGTCACTCAATGTATACTCTTTCTCAAGAAAATGGTGTGTTTTATTGTATGACCAAAAATTTTCTGTCACCTACGACAGAACTCGTAACAGCTACTAGCATATTTAATCAGTATAAGCTCCCAGATAATATTTCGCGCTATGAACACTACATTGCATGTGGGGAAATGCTTGGGATTAAAAACATGCGATGGCAAGTTGAGCAAATGCTTATACTTGATTTCATTATGGCAAATTCTGATAGGAACTTTGATAATTTTGGATTAATCCGAAATGCTGAGACATTAGAATGGGTAGGTGTGTCTCCTGTCTTTGATTGTGGATCTTCTTTATTTTTTAACAAGTCAAACTACTCAATCAATCTTGCGATATCCAATGCTGACAGCAAACCTTTTAGATCAAAACATCGTGAGCAAATAAAATTAGTAAGAAATATCGACGTTGTTAACCTTAACTCCTTATCTAGTATAGGAGATGAATATAGTGAGCTTCTAAGCCAGGACCAAGACTTGACACACGAACGGCGATCACTACTTTGTAAAGGATTAACAAGACGCATACAAATTTTGAAAAAGTATGCACAGGCAACTAAATTTTAACCTTATGTGTGAAAATATCTAGGAAACATTTGATATCTACCGTCTGCCACAAAATTGCTTATAGTATACTGGTTTGCCAGTATTTTCACCTAAAGAAAACATATACATTATGTTTACTTGTTTCTTGTAACGTCTTTTTGAGTCATAGCCTAGTTTTAGCATTTTCCGTTGTCGCAAAACTGGACAGTATTCGATGTCCAACAATGAGAATAAATCTGCCAAACTCTCGTACAGATTTAAGCATGTACTTGCGAATAGATTGTCGGTCATGTCCCAAATCAGAGAGCAATGATGTAACACACAAGGGTGCAAAAGAAATATCGGGAAACATGTGTGAAAGAATACTGTCATCATAATGTTGTTGAAGTCGTCTAAATAGACAATCGTAAATTGCACGTATGAGTGCAATAGAATATATTTTCCTCCACTCAGATGAGAAAAATTCTTTTAGATTGCTACGCATCTCACCCGCCTTTGTATAGAAAAAATAGATAGCACCGATGTCTACTACATCTCATAGATTGTACACGATCGTCTTATTTACTCTGCTTGGACTTGGGATAAATCCCTTCTCAGTCTGCGACCCTAGAATTTTCCAGACTTTTTTCTGGTGCATTTTTTTTATGGGATCATATACACTCGAACGCTCATATAGATACCAACAACATCCTACTTTTTTAATTTCTGTATAATTTATTGTTGACAAATTAGAGCAACTGATACAATCGAAATTGAACTGAACATCGACTTCAGGTATCCACTTCTCCTCCCCGATTTACACAAATTAATACACACTCCAAGAAACCATTAAACTCCAAATATTAAGAAATTCGTCTTAACATGTCCCCGCTCGATAATATGCACGGCACAGGTATTTTGAGCAACTCTTGTACCCTTTTTGCATCATTGATCAATTCTCCTTTCATATTAGTAATCGATGCTATTATGAAAGAACTACCAAAGCTTATTGGTGATATTACTTCAACTCTGTCACCTGTGTAGAACCTTCCTCTCATTTCAACGATTGCACATCCGTCAGCATAGTCGCGCACAATCGCTACAAAATCAGATTGCGTTTCGCTCCAACTCCCAGCATCGGACATGGTTTCAATATTATTGCCATGCAAAAAAGCCTTTGTGTAGCCTCTATGAGAGACCTTTCTAAGCTCGGTTTCATACGAATCCACGTTTTGTATTTCACCATTTTCTATAAATTCATCAATAGCTCGCCGATATGCATTTACAACAGTAGCTAAATAAAATTCACTTTTCATTCTGCCTTCAATTTTGAATGATATGACTCCAGCATTTATCAGATTTCCTATGTCACTTAATAGATTCAAATCCTTACTGTTTAAAAAATATGTCCCATTCTTATCTTCTTCTACTTCTATGTCATCTGTTATATTGTTGTTAGTTTCTGTCAATTTATAATTCCAACGACATACGTGCGCACATTCTCCCCTGTTTGCATCACGTTGTGTCAAATAGTTGCTAAGTAAACACCGTCCACTGTATGCCATACACATTGCACCATGAACGAAGACTTCTACTTCCACATTTGGGTTATGCGCATGTATCTGCTGTATTTCTTGTAATTTTATTTCTCTTGCTAATATAAGTCGCTTAATGCCATTTCTAAGCCAAAAATCTGCAGCATATTTATTTAGAACATTTGCTTGCGTTGATAAATGTAATGGAAGATTGCTTACTATGCGAGTGGCCAGGTCTATAACACCTGGATCCGTCACTATAATCGCATCAACGCCTGCTGTATATAAAAATCTAAGGTAGTTAGGAAGCTTTTCAAAATCATTATTTTTAGTAAATATATTAACAGTAACATATAGTTTTTTTTTGAGTGCATGTGCATATTCGACTGCTCTCTCTATTTCATCCTCAGCAAAATTATCAGCATATGACCGCAATGAAAAATTCTTGCCACCAATGTATGCAGCATCAGCACCATAATAGAAAACAGTTTTTAGTTTTACAAAATTTCCAGCTGGTGCTAATAGTTCAACTTTTTCAAAACCGTCAATCAACATATACTCCTTTTTTTGTACTACATTTTAATTTTTAGTCATAAGTAAAAAAATTATTACCCGTTTAATTCTCTTTCGTTACATTGAAACAGTCTTTTATCTAATCTGTGCTAAATATAACTTCAATTCATCTAGTCTTTTTTCATTCAGTGCAGATTTGTTTGCATATGGGTTTAAGATTCCAAGCTTTGTATACTTATCAAAACCTAAGGTATGAAATGCTTTTAGCTCGTATTTTTGAATATTTTTGAATTCCTTTACTAGTTCGTAGTAAGCTTTAATAGCCTCTTCAGAGTCATTTATCCCAGGAATTATCACCGTCCGTAAAATTACAGGTTTATTTATTTCATTAAGATATTTTAATGTTTCTAATACTGTATCATATATGTCGACACAACATTCACTTGCATAAGTTTCTCTCGTGTTGAATTTAAGATCGGCTATTACAAGATCTACAATTTGATAAAGATTTTTAACTTTTTCATTAAAGATTGACTCTGAGGTGTCAATTGCAACATTAATACCATTTTCTTTTAGTCGTAATGATGTTTCAATTAGAAAATCAGTTTGTACTAATGGTTCGCCACCAGAAAATGTTATACCACCGCCACGTGAAAAGTATGTCTTGAAGCGCAACAACCGCTTTACTAGAGCCTCAGATTCAATCCCTTCTCCTTGTATATCCCAAGTATCAGGGTTATGGCAAAATTTACAACGCAATGGGCAACCGCGCATAAAAACAGCAGTTCTTATTCCACTACCCTCATACGTTGCAAAACTTTCTATAGAGTGAATATATCCAACCATATCCTATCCTTGAATTGAAAACGCAATCTTCGTTGCGGTTTTAAAATATAACAAAGGTTTTTGAAATATCTTTTAAACTCCTAAAAATTGAAATCTAACTTACTCCCAATTTAAACATTGGGTGTAATTCCACAAACAAGTTAATCCGCTACTCAATAGGCAATATGATCTACACTAAAGGAGGAGGTCAACAGTCTTTGAATGCAGTAGATTGTCATTTAAATATGCTTTCTTTTGTCGTATATCCTTGCATTGCACTACGTAATAACTTATCACTTAGGTGTGCTTAGTGCATGCAATCCTAGAGAAGATTGCATGCACATAGGATAATAAACTTTCAAAAACTTCTTTTGAACCTTTTACGCATGCTTATTTTAAATTCAAATCAGATTATGATAAGGACGCATGAAATGTTCGATCAATGACTTCAGTTTGCTGTTTTCTGCTAAGTTTATTAAAATTAACAGCATATCCACTTACACGAATAGTTAAGTTTGGATATTTTTCTGGATGATCCATAGCATCGAGTAATTTTTCACGATTTAACACATTAACATTTAGGTGATGAGCTTCCTGCAAAAAGTAGCCGTCTAGCAGTGATACCAATCTATCTGCCCGCTCTTTTGGGTTTTCACCTAAAATGTCTGGGGTTACTGTAAAAGTATTCGAAATTCCATCGCGGCAACATGCGAAGCTGAGCTTTGCGACCGAATTCAAACTTGCAATAGCACCACAGGAATCACGTTTATGCATAGGGTTAGCACCAGGTGCAAATGGTTCTCCTTTTTTCCGGCCGTCTGGAGTTGAGCCTGTTTTCTTGCCATATACGACGTTTGAAGTAATAGTAAGAATAGATAATGTGTGGATTGCCTTCCTGTGTGGCTTAGTAGTAATAAGTTTTTTATAAAAGTCTTTTACTATCCAGCAAGCAATATCATCGGCTCTGTCATCATCATTTCCATATTTAGGAAAATCACCTTCTATTTTATAATCAACGATAAGTCCTGTATCGTCTTTAATTGGTGTAACAGTGGCGTATTTAATTGCACTTAGACTATCGGCAAGCACACTTAGTCCACATATTCCAAACGCCATAAGTCGCTCAACATCAGTATCGTGAAAACTCATCATCAGTCGCTCATAGGCATATTTATCATGCATAAAGTGTATAACATTCAAAGTGTTTACATACAATTTTGCTAGCCATGAGCTGTAGTGATTATAAGCCTGAAGCACTTTTTCATAATCTAATTTCTCAGCGGGGAATGTATCGCCCTTAGGTCCCACTTGCTCACCAGTCATTTCATCGCGTCCACCGTTGAGTGCCATAAGCAAGACTTTAGCAATATTACATCGTGCACCAAAATATTGCATTTGTTTGCCCGTTTTAAGAGCAGATACACAACATGCAATCGCATAGTCATCACCATATTCTGGTCGCATTACATCATCATTTTCATATTGAATTGCATCTGTATCTGTACTGACTTGCGCACAGAACAATTTATAACTCTCAGGCAGGTTTTTAGACCAAAGGATGGTTATATTTGGCTCAGCAGATGGTGCTAGATTATATAATGTTTGTAACACACGATATGCAGTCTTTGACACCATATGTCTGCCGTCAAGACCGATTCCCGCCTCAGACATTGTAACCCATACTGGATCTCCTGCAAACAAGTCGTTGTATGAAGAGGTACGCAGATGCCTTACTAGTCTAAATTTGAGAATCAGGTCATCAATGAGTTCTTGAGCTTCGCTTTCAGTAAGGATACCTCTCTTTAAATCACGTTCAATATATATATCAATGAAGGTTGAAACACGTCCTATTGAATTTGCTGCACCATTTTGTTCTTTTATTGCACCCAGGTAGGCATAATAGAGCCATTGTATTGCTTCTCTTGCTGTCTCTGCAGGTCGCAAAATATCATCGCCGTATTGCTTTGCCATTTCTACTAACTGATTCATAAACTGTATTTGCTTAAACAGCTCTTCTGACAGTTGAATATTTTCAGCACTCATGTATTTTTTCCCGAGCTTTACTTT
Organism: Christensenellaceae bacterium; assembly: GCA_031288735.1. Taxonomy (GTDB): domain Bacteria; phylum Bacillota; class Clostridia; order Christensenellales; family DTU072; genus JAITQU01. The sequence continues at coordinate 2,696 of JAITQU010000080.1, read as the reverse complement.
ATCCATATTCTTTTGCTCGATTAAGTATTTCATCCCATAAAGAGCTACTCTGCGATAATCGCCAATAATGCGACCCCTTCCATAGGCATCTGGCAAGCCCGTGATCACACCTGTGTGCCTAACCTTTCTCATTTCCTCAGTGTAAACTCTAAAAACCCCATCATTGTGTGTAGTTCTATATTGAAACGCATCTATAAGCTTTTGATCTAAGTGGTAACCATATTCCTCGCAAGCGTGAATACTCATTTTAATGCCACCAAACGGATTTACTGCTCTTTTTAGCGGTTCATCTGTCTGCAAGCCATAGATTAATTCATCCTCTTTAGATACAATATACCCTGGTCCCCATGACAAAAGTGATGATATACGTGATGTGTCAATATCAAGTACACCACCAGCTATAGTCTCCTTTGCTAACAGCTCTTCTACCTTTGTGCGTACTTTTATTGTTCTTGGCGTTGGTTGTGCTAGAAAATCACTGTTGCCGTTGTATTGTGTATAGTTTAATGCTATAAAGTCTTTTACGTCTATTATATTTGTCCATTTGCCTGATTTAAAATCAGCCCAAGCTTTTTCATTCATGTTAATTCCTCCTATTAATATTTTATGCAATTAAGCACCGCAATTTAACTATTTTTAATGCCTTAAAAATTAGATTTTTTTGTTGATTTTTTGCCAGTTTTTAATTAGTTTTTCGCAGATTTCTCTTGCATTTTTTTTTAGTTTTATCGGCTTGAAATTTTCAATAATTGCTTTCTACTCTCAGTCTATAAATAAACCTTAAAATTCATGATGGTTTTTTCTCTCACAAGATATCGTGCTTACACTTTTAGTAAAACACTATATATTGTATCTATTTTTTTAGTGTTTCTTTTTGCTTCAAAATGATGAATTTTCAAGCTGTGATTTTTACAGGGTGTTTTCCTGTTTTTATTATATCACTCAGTATATTCATAAGCAAGGTTTTTGCTTTAGTTTTAATGCAAATATTTGAGACTTTCTTTAGCGTTTTAATGATTTATTTTTTGTAAAACCTAGATGCCTCTTAATAATTTCTCATGCATAACAAAGGCCTTTTCACCTTCGAATTTAACCCCGTAATTTTAGTAATAGATTTTTAACTTGGGTCTTATCTAATTTTTCAATATGCAATTTAGCCTTGAATGCTTTCATCCTCAAAGTTTTGAAAATTAAAAATTTACTGACAGAAAATATAGAAAAAAGCACCAATTGGTGCTTTTTAAAGGACGCTATGTGATACTCCCACCGCCTAACGCCTACGGCGTTTGAGTCGGGTCTTCTTTAGAACTCCCCCTAGCGGCAGGATGTTTTACCAAGCTATCCCCGTGCGTCCCACGCTTCGATGTAATGCGCTATGAGGTGAGTATCGAAGTCCTTCGACGAATGATTATTACTATCCAAGTCCACTCGAAAATCAGACCTCTCTTATATGCACTGATTCTTTCACAAATTCTCAAAGTGTCAATACAGGACGGTCAAACAATGTGTGCCTTCATCTCACCGCCTATAGAGGCGGGAGACTTTTCACACATAAGGTTAAATAATTTCTTGAATATAAGAAACATAAAGAGTGATAATTTTTATGTTGAAAAAACTACCATCGTATTGTGTTAAATGTGGACTCCTCATCATCATCATACAATTCATAATAATATTCAAAATCAATTGTTACATTGCCTCCCTTTCTAAGAGTTCTTAGATATTTTAAATCCGCCTCAATAACATCTTTCATTTTATCATCATAATGAATGAATAGAAGTGGAATTAAATGCAACAATGAGCCTGCCGCAGGAGTAAGTATAAACAACAGCCAAGCGTATTTTTTAAATATTTCGTTTACTGCTAGTGGATATGGAGCACCAAATTTTAAGAGCCTAAGCGTTACGCCTAAAAACAAGGTGCTAATTGCTCCAGATAATTTTGATGATGCATTTTGCATTGCAAACACAGTTGCTTCGTTACGCTTACCAGTCCGCCATTCAGTGTAATCAAGGCTCTCGCCCCATATTGCAGTAGTTGCAATATCAGTCATTTGTGATGGAATTCCAATGAATGCTATAAAAAGTCCAGAAAGTACTATTCGCCAACCTTCATACCCTATAGCAAAGGCTACCACTCGAAATCCAATATTGAATACTGCACTTACTATTAGAATGTTTTTCATCCCACCTAATCGGCGAGCCGTCCATAACGCAAATGGCTTTGTAAGAGACCCAGGAAGACCAACACATAACCCATAAATGAAACTAAGTGTAAGACCATCAAGTTGAATTCCGAAGATTTTGTTATTTGGCATCATATATTCGAAGAAAGTAATTTGCTGTAAGAAAAGAGTAATGTTGCCAAGTAATGAACTAAATACTATGAGCACCACTATTTTGTTTTTAAATAGCAAAGAAAAAGAAGAAAATGGATGCGTCTGCTTTTCCTTTGGTACAGGAACACGTTCCTTTGTGGCAGTTGCAAATAAGGAAACTGCCATTCCACCAAACCCAAACACGACAGCTATAATTAAAAAGAACCATTTTCTATCAAATCCGGCACCGTCACTTATACCGAGAAATGGTGATATCAAACCTGGAAGCCAGCCACCAATTAATGCGGCAATGCGACCAAATTGCGCGGCCTTTGCTCTCTCTCTTGAGTTTGTAGACATCATTGCTGACATGCCCCAC
>JAITQU010000076.1 GCA_031288735.1 Christensenellaceae bacterium | reverse complement strand
TCTTTCATATAAAACCCCCAAAAAATTAGTTAGTCAAGTACTTGACAATAATATTTTACAATACCCGATAAATATTGTCAAGTACTTGACTAAATTTTTTAAAAATTTTTATATTGTGTTAGTGGTAGATTATTGTGAGGAATCTAAAATGACTTGTCGCAGAAACTCAGAAATTTTCAGACCATAAAAATTATAATTTTTTCGACATTTAAATGTCTATTATTGCGATCTCTCATTAAAGCGAAGACGCTTTCTAAAAAATCATCTAGAGTATGAGCAATTATCTGTTATTACATAATATAGCGTACGAATCGTAACTTTTTTGTTGTTTAGAAACTTCCGTGATTTGCAACTTGTACTTCTTAGATGCTTCAAGTCTTTCGATAATTCCAATAAAACGACCACTTTTACTTTTATTGTTTTTAGTAAAGTGAGAATTCGACTTGTTAGCATAGCGAAATGTGTTCGATAAACGTCCACCCATAAATCACAACACCATGCATATAATCGCTTCGTTTTCGTTAGCGACTCGATACATATCAAACATTTGTTTCTTTAGCTCGTAGGTTATACGTTCCCTAAACTACTTGTGGCGGTTTGTCGAGGAGTGATGTTTTTATAACTAGCACTCCAAATTCAATTTTCTTGTTTAGAACTCCTACAAACACCATTGATTATATCTTTTGGTGGATCTAATTTTTAAACTGTTCCCTATAAAATGAAGAATACTCTTTTCTGAAACCATATAAGACTACAGTATCTTTTGTGCGTGCAAACTACAAATGCAGATTTTATCCACACGTTTTGCTCAAATGATTGTATGATCATGTCAAAAGCAAATTTTGAGTGATATTTTGAAAGAACTCCTCGCTCCAATAATCTAACTTAGTTTTGTCTTTTATAAAGGGAAGTACATCTTGCTTTGCAAGTTCGTAGTCAATGGCTTTAAATCGCTCGCTTAGTAACATAATCAAACTTTCACGGCATAGATTGAAATTATCTTTAATAAATCCAGAACCGATAAGCCTTTCTTTCAAATGTGGCAGGTTTACTGTTGCATTATGTGAAAGATAAAAAACATAATCATACAAATCCCTGCCCTTTACGCGGTTTTTCCAAGCGCGACAAATAACCGCATGTAGTTTGCCCGCAAACAACGATGGCAAATCGTATAGTTTTACATGATAGGGCGATGGCATCAGTCGATATTTGTTCTCAAAAGTAGCGTACGCAGGCGGATTAGTATCTACTTCGAATTTGACTTTTATGATTTCGGCAGGATTTAGAGAACTCAACTCTTGCGTATCCTTATAAATAGTTAAAATGTTTTCTTTTGTGTTGCCTTTCAAAAAAGCTGATCTAACATTGGAATCCGTTGACTTGATTTTTTCCTCAACTTTAAAATTAAGTCCGATAGCGCGTATTTCATTTTCTAGAATAGAAAAATATTGATTCAACTCAAAGTCGGGGACGGGTGAAAGCAAAGAGAAATCCAAATCATCCGAAAATCGATCAAGACCATAAAAGATACGAAGCGCAGTGCCACCGCAAAATGCGGCAACTTTAAAGAACCTTGAACGTGACAGCCCGCATAATGCGACCTCCTGTACAACTTCCTTCATGGCGCTTTTTTCATCCTCTAATGTTTTAACGGAATATTTGTCTAGCATTTGCTTTAGTATTGTCTGCAATTTATTTTCCTCCGCATAAGTTTTAGAAGGAGTTTTAAATTAGTTGCCCGATAGAGCGGAGCAATCTCTTGAATATCGTTTAAGTTCAATTCCCAAAAAGAAATTTCGTCAATTCGCAAATCATCAAACAACATCGTGCGCAAATCACATAAGGATTTTACTGGTGGCAGAGAATAAAGTTTGTCGCACAATGCTTTTTCGGGCGTGGCGATTTGATACGAATATCCGTCTCCCTCCCGAATTTCAACGCCGATGTTGTAGACATCATTGGGAACATCGCGATAAGTAAACAGTCCAAAAGAATTTTCGTGTCTCTTGATTTTGCCTTTATTAAAAGTCGCAGAAGTATATGTCTTATAAACGAACTCAGGGATCAATGAATATAAGGAAAGTACGTAATCAAACGAGAGATATGACGGGCCGTAAATAGCCACGGCAAGATACTTGCCATCGGCGTACATATTGCTTTCGTACAAGCCTCTAGTAATTTGAGTTAATCGCCCTGATTGAACCTCTCGTCGTATCCTTCCCTTTATATCGGTATATTCGTTAAATCGTAGCATTAAATCATCGAATGTAAAAATCATAATTTCCTCCACTTAGTTTTACTATATCAAACTTTGCGGCTAAAATCAAGTACATTTTGGTTACTGTTCACACCCTATATAAAAATGTAGAATGTAAAATGAATTGTCGCTCTAAATTGACATTTAATATTTCACATACAGTGAATGCAATTATGTAAAGAAAACTATCATTGAATAATATTAGGATACACTTAGCTTAAGCTGTTAATGTGACGTACTCCCGACGCCTAACGCCACGGCGTTTGAGTCGGGGTCTTCTTTGGAACTCTCACTTACGGCAGGATGTTTTACCAAGCTATCCCCGTGCGTCCCACGGTTCGATGTAATGCGCTATGAGGTGAGTATTCGAAGCCCTTCGCGCCGAATGTTGCGGCATAGTTGATGTCTCTATGATGATGTGCACCACAACTTTCGCATGTCCACGACCTGTCGTAATGTCAGTCTGTCGCTACATAGACACATACATGACACAGTTTAGGACGGAAACCACTTATCAATCGTCAGAACTTTCCTTGTTTTTTTAACTTGTATCCGAGGAAACCTAAACATTCCCCAGCCGTTGAGATACGCTTCTCCAAAATTCAGAGATTTCGCCTTTCCACGCATATTTAAGTCCTCAATGCATACTGCATCGTAACGTTCTATCCGTATACTCGCTTTTGAGGAAGTCTTTACATTGATTCGAGATATGCTTGCAATCGCGCCACTTTTTCCACTGCTTTGCTCTATTCTTGCTGCTTTTCTGGCAAGGGGATAACTTGCGTTGTTTGCGAGTTTTTCTTGCGATCGCTATAAAATCGTGGGTATGAGGCTGTCGCCATTGCTGTCAACCTACAGTTCGGGCATCGAAAAATCCAACCCCAGAACATTTACAGGCTTAATGGATTCAACGGTCATTTCATGCTCTAAAGTATGGATGCGTAATACTTTAAAGACGGAGCGAATGACACTGAACTGATTTCAACTTGTAATCAGATAGAACTTGACGATGCTGTTTTACACTGACACGTCCTAACTTCGGGAGTTTTAAGTAACCATTGCGAGCTCTATGTTCCCATAAGCAAGGTTTGTCGTATAACTGTAGTGCCCTTTCACAGTGCGAGTGAATCCACTTCCCTCAGACACTCAAACTCGGTTTTGTATTGCGCAGGCGCTGTAGCTTGCGACTCCTTAGTGGAGTCATAATGCGTAATTTTATCCGCGAGCATACGGTTGTAGACAAATCGGCAACAACCAAAAGTTTTTGCAAACAGCACGCTGTGCGTTTGTTGGCTAAGATTGAAACGAAACGCCTTATTTATATGATCTTCCTTGGCTTTTTCTGTATCGTTTAATTACTTCTATAGGAGCACCGACAGCGGTCAACAAACAAAAGCTCGGGTTCCAAAAATATTCTTTCCAAAGACTTTTGTGTATTTACGGGAACCCTTTTTTTACAATGCGGCTACTTGCGCTCTTGTTTGCGTTGATAAATTTGCTGATATCCGTTTTTGTCTCAGCACTGAAAAGCATATGTACCTGCCGTGTTGATTCCATTGCTAAGGGTGATTTTGTGGCTTGGAAATATGTGGTTAGACCGTCAAAATACATATGTTACAATATTAATCAAAAAACCCCTTCGCTGATGACGAAAACTGCAGTATTTTCCTTTAATTTCCGCATAAAACATCGATAAATTGTGTCTATAAAACAATTTTCACAGCATTAGATTAACACAATAATCTAAATTTACATTTTGACGGTCGAACCATATATACTCAAAGATTTCTTTGAGCTGCTAGCGCTACATCGAATGACCCTGCGTCGATACTTTACAACAAGCACAAGGTGATAGCACATCTTGAATACCGAAGATTTTACTATCCAAGTCCACTCGAAAATCAGACCTCCATTATATGCACGGATTCTTTCACAAATTCTCAAAGTGTCAATACAGGACGGTCGAACAAGGTGTGCCTCCATCTCACCGCCTATAGAGGCGGGAGACTTTTCACACATAAGGTTAAAACATTTAGCTCCGTCTTTAAGTATTAAGTGCTAAGTTGAAATTGGACTTTGTGAGAATAATAAGCATTATACTAAAATACGATATAACTATTAGTCATCCGCATCCTGCGATAATTCACTGTCATCATCTATATCGGAATCGACCTCGATATCAGGCAATTCATCAGGAAATGCATCTTCAGGATTGATTGTCTCTTTAAGCGACACATCGTCATCATCCCATTCTTCTTCCTCAACAAGAACCTCAAGTGAAACTTCATCTGGTATGAAGATATCCTCGGTCTCCTCCTCTGTTTCGGTGTCTATAACTGGCTCCTCATCTGGCCAGTCAAACTCTCTTACTGCGGGGGATTTTGTTTTCTCTTGCTCTGCAAGACAATTCTCACAAAGCTTTTCACCTTCAGCTATAAAATTTTGTTTGCAACGTGGGCACAATTCAGATTCATCATCATCCTCTATATTTAGACTTATTCCATTCATCTCTGCTATACAAATGTCACAGTATTCTTGATCGCTTATTATATAGTTGATATCACATCGTGGGCATTTCTTAAATTTAGCCATAATTTTCTCCCATATATTTTTGCCTATATTATATTTATTCAAACACATAATGTAAACTAAATTTTGCAAACTGACCCTGTTTAATAAAATTTTTTTTACGATTTATATTCTATTATGAATATGAGGTACGCGAAGTCCTGACGACATCGACTTTTATGCTTACTTAACAATCGATTTAATCAGTAAATCGAATCAAACACGATAGTTTGACAGTTCTAAAAAATCCCAAATTTACTAATTTTCATATTTTCAATCATTTTTAATAATATTTTAAATTTCTTTAATGATTTTGACAATATTTGGCGCAGATAGTTTGACCAGTTCAAGAGTTGTGGAAAAACTCAGTAGCAAAGAAAGCTTAAGAAAAAAATTAAATGGACAGGACCCTTATGAGTGGGACAACAACTATATTGACACTCTAAATCAATTAAAAAAAGACGAATCTGAAAAAGTTACCATTGTTCTTTCACCAAATACAGCGGTTAGTAATGATCAAAGACAATTTAGTGGTGGTTATCTATTCTTACAAAAATTATACCACGAGTTGGGATTAAATCTGAATTGCAATAAAATATCAAAAAAGTATTCATTCAAATTTGATTTAGACAATATTTTTTCACGACTTTTGTATTCAAGAATAATATATCCATCATCAAAATTGACAACCTTTAAATTGTCAACAAAATTTTTGGAACCACGTAATTTCGAATTACATGATGTTTATCGAGCTCTGGATGTGATAGCAAATGAGACCGACTACATACAAGCGAATATCTACAAAAACAGTTTAAAATGTAGCAAACGCAACACAAATATTTTGTACTACGATTGCACAAATTTCTTTTTTGAAATAGACAATGAAAGCGGGCTAAAGCAGTATGGTATATCTAAAGAGCATAGACCAAATCCAATCGTCCAGATGGGGCTATTTATTGATGGATATGGACTTCCTCTTGCATTTTCCATAAATCCTGGAAACACAAATGAAAAAACGTCATTAAAACCGCTTGAAAAACGGATTTTAAATGACTTTAAACTTTCAAAATTTATAGTATGCACGGATGCTGGACTTGCATCAACGGCAAACAGAATGTTTAATAACTATGGAGATAGAGCATTTGTCACTACACAGTCAATTAAACAATTAAAAGACCACTTGATGATATGGGCATTAGACACAAAACGCTGGCGTATCTGTGGGAGCGACAGATTCTATGATATAAGTGCAATTGATGAAGATGAGTACAAAAAAAGCATATTTTACAAAGAAAGATGGATAAATGAAAATGGATTAGAACAGAGATTGATAGTTACCTTTTCCGTTAAGACAAAAATCTATCAACGGCATATAAGACAGGAACAAATTGAAAGAGCAGAAAAACTAATTAAAATCAAGCCAAAGAATTTCAAAACCAATCAAAACGATCATAAAAGGTTTGTGGTCATGACTAAATCAACGAAAAGTGGAGAAATAGCAGAAGTAATCGATTATTCCCTTAATACAGAATTAATTACTAAAGAAGAAAAATTTGACGGATTTTATGCGGTATGCACAAACCTAGATGGAAAAGTACAAGAGATTATAGAAATAAACCGACGACGATGGGAAATAGAGGAGTCATTCAGAATAATGAAAAGCGAATTCAAATCGCGCCCAGTTTATCTAAGCAGAGATAATAGAATTCATGCGCACTTCACTACATGCTTTGTAGCACTAATCATATACAGAATGTTAGAG
>JAITQU010000148.1 GCA_031288735.1 Christensenellaceae bacterium | reverse complement strand
GAGCATACGGTTATAGACAAATCGGCAACAACCAAAAGTTTTTGCAAACATCACACTGTTCATACGTTGGCGTAAGTCTCAAACGAAACGCTTTTTTCATATGCATTTTTCATGGGCTTTTTATGTATCGTTTAATTACTTCTATAGGAGCACCGCCAGCGGTCAACGAACAAAAGCTCGGGATCCAAAAATATTCTTTCCAAAGACTTTTGTGTATTTGCGGGAACTCTTTTTTTAAAATGCGCATTCTTGCGCGCTTGCATGCGTTGATAAATTTGCTGATCTCCGTTTTTGTCTGCGCCCTGAAAAGTATATGTACATGGTCCATGTTGATTCCACTGCTAAGGGTGATTTTAAAGCCTGGAGATATATACTCAAAGAGTTTTTTGAGCTGCTGATTGCATCGAATGAGACTGCATCGATACTTTACAACTAGCACAAGGTGATACCACATCTTGAATACCGAAAGAATATTACTATCCAAGTCCACTCGAAAATCAGCCCTCCATTATATGCACTGATTCTATCACAAATTCTCAGAAGTGTCAATACTGGACGCTCGAACAAGGTGTGTGATTCATCTCACCGCGTTACTGTTCACACCCCATATGGAAAAACAAGGTGACTGTCCATCCTTTGTATATATTTGAAAAAAGGTCAGCACTTTAGCGGGAAAAGACACAGCAATAGCGTTTCAAATGCAGAAAAAACTCTTTTAACTAGAAATTTAAGAAATGCGTCTTGAATTTATCAACATTAACAATTAATTCCGTTGAGGTGTGAACAGTAACCTCACCGCCTATAGAGGCGGGAGCCTTTTCACACATAAGGATAAAACACAACGGAGACAGCGCAAAATGTTTTAGAGGCACATGCACAGTATTTTTGAAAATAATAATTGAAACTAGAGATCATGGTTTTTTCAAATTTTGCCTCCTGAGGTGCTATTATTCCATTGAAACTGTTAGCTGCGGTAAAAAAGTTCTAATACTTCAGCTATTTTGGGTTCAATTTTCGAAATTTAGAAAATTGTTTTTTTAATTGAAAATTAATCCCAAAATTTTTTTTTTAAAAATCGAGTTTTTGCGCAGTCTCAACGCTATTTTTTGTTTTTAGTTTAATCATTTATTTTCCAAGCTTTTCCAAAGATAAAGGCTTGCTATACTCCTATAAGGCATCCAGTTTTTTGAAATCTCGATTTTTTCTAATTGGGTCAGTGCCTTCCCATCATTATAGAACTTACTTATAGCCCGTGACAATCCACCGTCACCACAACTAAATACATCAACACGTCCCATAGAGAATATTAGAAACATCTCAGCAGTCCATTCCCCTATGCCTTTTATAGAAACTAACTGCTTTTTTATCTCTAAATCATCCATTTCATCAAATTTATCAAGAGTTAAACGTCCTTCAACTATCGAGCTTGCTATGGTTTTTATATAAAGTGCTTTGTTTCTTGAGAGACCTACACCAAGTAGTGCATCATTACTTAGATTGAGCACACCTTCTAGAGTAATTTCATTAGGAAATAAATCAAGAAATCTACTCCAAATCTTGTCAGCAACTTTTGAGGCTAACTGCTGGCCTATGATTGTACTTAGGAGGGATTCAAAATAGTTAGAGTCAATTGTATAATCAAGCTCACCATATTTTTCAATAACTGCGCTTAGTACTTTATCTTGATTTGAAAGCTCAGCGCATATTTTTTTAGTGATAGTGACTATACTTTTCATATCTTCCTTTTAAGTGACTTTATGTTTTAGTCTATTTCAATTTGTAAAATTTTTTGTTTTAGACTAAAAGGTTTAGTCTAGAGTAGGTTTTTTATTTTTTTATATGAGCTAGAAATTTCTCTAACAATAACACCAACCTCTTCTAGTGTGTTGTACCTACCATAAGAAATCCTAATTTGAGAATTGGCAATATTTTTAGGTCTTCCAATTTGGAGTAGGACGTGGGATGGTTCATCACTAAGAGAATTGCAAGCGGAGCCTGTAGATACACAAATCCCTTTCATTGAAAGTATGTGCATAAGTGATTGTCCAGAAATGGAGTTTAAACTAATATTTAATATCCCTGGTAATTTATTATCACTATCACCGTTGATTAAAAAAGTCTCAACTGTATCCTTGATTCCTCTAATTGTCTCCTTTACCATTTCCTTAAGTCGACAAGACTCGTAGTCAATTAACTTAACTGACTCCCAAATAGCATACCCCATACCAACAATCCCTGCTACATTTTCAGTCCCTGCGCGAATACCAAATTCCTGCTCACCACCATAAATCAATGGGTGTAATTTCAGTCCTGAGCGAATATATAAAAAACCACTGCCCTTTGGACCATTAAACTTGTGTGCAGACGCCGTTAAAAAATCAACGCCTAAATTTGAAACATTTACCTGGATATGTCCTACAGCCTGTACGGCATCAACGTGAAAAAGTATACCTGTATCTTTAATAAGTTGCGAGATCTCAGCTATTGGCTGAATTGTGCCGATTTCATTATTTGCTAGCATTATCGAAATAAGTTTTGTCGAAGGTCTAAGTGCTCTTTTAACATCGCTAAGTGATACAACGCCTCTTCCATCTACAGGAAGATATGTAACTTTAATCCCTCTTTTTTCAAGCATTGAACAAGTAGAAAGCACTGAATGATGTTCAATTGATGAAGTAATGATGTGAGTTTCTTTATCGGTACTTAAATTTGTGCTAACAGACTGTAACACTAAATTATTTGATTCAGAGCCACACGAAGTGAATATTATTTCACTGTTTTCAGCCCCGATTGCATTTGCGATCTGATTTCTAGCTAACTTGACTGCATTTTGCGCTCTAACTCCTAACATATGTCTACTAGATGCATTTCCATAATCAGAAGAAAGATATGGTAGCATGCTCTCAAATGCACCCTTTGATAATTGTGTTGTAGAAGCATTGTCAGCGTATATCAATTTTGACTCCTAATATTTTATATAGGTAAAAGATTAAAAAATAATCCTTTTATCTATTTTATAATTTTAAATTTTACAAATTAAAAAAGACATTTAAACTAAATTAATATTTGAAATTTTTAATTTTCTTAATTTTTTACACTTTATATATTTGTGACGTACTCCCGCCGTCTAACGCCTACGCCGTTTGAGTCGGTGTCTTCTTGGGAACTCCCTCTTTCGGCAGGATGTTTTACCAAGCTATCCCCCCTGCGTCCCACGGTTCGATGTAATGCGCTATGAGGTGAGTAATCGAAGCCATTCGCACCGAATGATGCTTTTTCGTTGATGTCTCTATGAAGATGTGCACCTCAGCTTTTGCATGTCCACGCACTGTCACTTAAGGTCAGTATGTCGCTACATAGCCACATACATGACATAGTTTACTTGACGGAAACCACTTATCAATCGTCAAGGAACTTTCCTTGTTCAGTCAACTTGTATCCGAGGAAACCTAAACATTCCCCAGCCGTTGTCAGATACGCTTTTGCCAAAATTTAGAGTTTACGCCATTCCCCGCATATTTAAGTCCTCAATGCATACTGCATCGCAACGTTCTATCCGTCTACTCTGCTTGTGCAGGAAGTCTTTCAGTTGATTCGAGATATGCTTGCAATCGCGCCACTTTTTCCACTGCTTTGCTCTATTCTTGCCGCTTTTCTTTCTCGGGATAACTTGCGCAGTTTTGCGCATTTCTCTTGCGACCCCTATAAAATCGTGGGTACGATGCTGTCGCCATTGCTGTCAATGAAGTTTGACATCGAAAATCCAACCCCATAACGTTTACAGGCTTAATGGGTTCAACGGTCATTTCATACTCGTAGAGTATGCATGAGTAATACTTTAAAGACGTGCGAGTGACACTGACTGATTTCAACTGGTAATCAGCGAACTTGACGATGCGTTTTACACTGCACGTCCAAACTTCGGAAGTTTCATAACCATTGCGAGCTCTATGTTCCCGCAAACAAGGTTTGTCGTATAACTGTTGTGCCCTTGGTTCTTACTTTTGAACCGTGGAAAGCCTATTGATTTATCAGAAGAAATTTTGGAAAGCCGCTTCTAGATGTAACTGCTCGCTTAACAGTGCGCTGAATCCACTTCCCGCAGCCATTCAAACTCGATTTTGTATCGCGCAGGCGTTGGATGTAACGACTCCTTAGTGGAGTC
>JAITQU010000222.1 GCA_031288735.1 Christensenellaceae bacterium | reverse complement strand
GGTTTTTTTGTTTTAACACATATAACTTTTTTTGATTAAATTTGAAGATAATATGCGTTTAGAAAAAGATGCTCGACTATGTCCTTTGACGGTCTGAAAATTTTAGTTTCTGCGACAATTCATTTTACATTCTACACTTCAATACGACACCGAAATAACTAAAATACAAAACTTGCATTTTGGCAAGTTTCATGATATAATACAAAATACTAATTTAAGGATATGGGCATTTAAACGCTCGACAATCGGTAGCGAAAATGGCATAAAAGAGATATTGCATAGAGCTAAACATTATTGTGTATTGGAACAACTATGTCTATGAAAGTTAAATAGTTTGATCAAATTCTAGAAATCTACTGAAGTCTTTATGTTGTATTAAATAATATTTATGCGCTCATGTCACTTGGTTTAAAACTATTTTTACAATTCAAAATAACCGAATTGTTCTTTTAATTGGAATTAATCTAAAACTAGATGGATGGAGGTATCTATGCCAAGAATTAAAATTGTTGAATATGATGCATGTGATTTAGTTAGAAAAGAATTATATGACGAGCAAATAAAACTACATGGGCGTATTACTAATATGAAAAAGACACTATTGAATTCGCCACTGTCTTTCAAAGTCCTGATGGAATGGTATCCACTTAGAGATGCACTTATTGAATTCATAGATGCATTTTCTGTTAATGTTTATGCCTATGCAATTTCTAGCGAAAATGATTGTATGATTTGCACAACGTTTTTTAGACGCATTTTGATTGATAACGGTTACAACCCAGACGATTTAGTTCTATCGGAAAAGGACAAACTACTCTGGGAATATGGGCGCATGTTAGTAAGCTCAGCACACAACATACCTGATTCAATATTTTCCAAGCTAAAGGAATCTTTTTCAGAGGAACAAATTGTACTCCTAACTGCATTTGGGGCAATGATGATTGCCACAAATTTAATTAACAATGCTTTAGATGTACCACTTGATCATTATCTAATTGATTATGCAAAAAAATAATTTCGCCTTGAATATCAGATGAAATAATGAAAAAAGAAATATGCCAATTCAAAAGAGGTAAACAATGGAATTCAAAAACAAGACAGTATTCATTACTGGTGCTGCAAATGGTCAGGGCCGCGCAGTGGCATTGGCATTTGCAAAAAAAGGCGCAAACATAATAGCTTTCGATTTAGACAAAAAACTATCTTATCCAATATACAACGAAGTGTCACCTAATAATTTAGCGACATTGAAAGAGGAAATCGAAAAATTTGGAGGTAGATGCATTACTTGCACTGGTGATATAAGAGATGCAAAATCCGTAGAGACAGCTGTTAATCGTGGAATAGAAGCGTTTAAAACAATTGATGTGCTTTTCAATAATGCTGGAATATGTGCATATGGATATGCTCATGAGCTCACAGAAAATGAATGGGATTCCATGTTAGACATTAACCTTAAAGGATCTTGGCTTGCTTCAAAATATTGCATACCACACATGCGAAATCAAAAAAGAGGTGTAATTATAAACAACAGTTCTATTGCTGGGCTACGCGGAATGGCTAGATTGTCACACTATGCAGCATCTAAATGGGCTTTAGTAGGATTTACAAAAGCAATAGCTATAGAAAATGCAGAGTATGGCATCAGAGTAGTTAGCATACACCCTACTGGTGTTAACACACCTATGAATGATGGTCTTGCTATGATGGAGGGAACAACACCACGAGAAATTGCAGAACGGTCCGCAGGGAATCTACTTCCAGTTCCATGGATAGAACCCGAGGATGTAGCGGATTCAGTGTTATTCTTAGCAAGTGACAAAGCTAAATTCATAACAGGCAGTCAGTTTGTTTTAGATGCTGGGCTTCTAACCAGATAATTAAATCAAAATTCGAATATTTGATAGTATATTGTTTTAAACCATCAATAATAAAAGGTCAACACTCAAAATTCGAACTTAAAATTCTATCAAAGCTTACTTCTATAACAATTTATATAAGAACACCCCGACCTCCTAAACAGTTTAAGTATATTTTTAAAAAGACATTTCATACGGTATACAAAAAGGAAGATAAATGAAATACGTAATCGGATCTGACGTTCACGGTTCACTCTTTTATGGGCGATTACTAATTGAACGATTTATACAAGAAGAAGCTGACCGCTTAATAATTCTAGGCGATATATATTATCATGGGCCAAGAAATCCATTTCCAGAGGAATATGCGCCAATGCTACTTGCCAATGAATTGAATTTGATTAAGGAAAAACTGATCGTTATCAAAGGGAATTGTGATAGCGAGGTTGATCAAATGATTTCGGAGTTTAAGTTCATTGATTCAATAACAATTGAGTTTTATGGTACACGCATAACCTGCCAGCATGGACATAAGTTAGACTTAGATAATTTGCCACAAGGAATAGGACAAGTTTTACTTGTAGGACATACGCATGAAGCTTTCATACTAAAGAAAGGAGATCAAATTACAGCAAATCCAGGGTCGGTTGCTTTGCCAAAAAGTGATTCCTGTCGCGGATATCTTGTATTAACGCAAAACAAGTTAGTTTTAAAGAATCTTGAAAGCGGGGATTTAATTACGGAAAAGACATTCTAGAAATTTGTCACAAAATGCATTTATTTTGAAATGCTAATGTGAAAAAGGAACATACCAGCTTTTTTAATTTTCTTTCTAAAACCTTATAAAAAGCATTTAGAGTTAAAGCATTTGAATTTTTTTACTAGGAGCGGTTAATATGGAAAATACAATTATAACTAATCAAACAGAAAAAAACAAAAAACACTCTAAAAAGAAAATCTTAAAACGAGTTATTATTGCGGTAGCGATATTACTAGTTTTGGTTTTTACTGGCATTGGAATAGTATATTGGACAACTGTAGGATATCCAGCAAAATTAAAAAAAGCGGAGAAAAGAATCGAACATTTTCAATCAGTTGGATTTGAAAAAGAACAAATACTCTTATGTGGTAGTTCGTTTATTCAATATTGGACTAGCTCAGAAAATGATTTAGCACCACTGACAACGTATAATGTAGGTGTTGAAGCAACAGTGGTATCCGACTGGAAAAAGTGGATTGATCTACTGATATTACCCTTTAATCCACGCGCTATTTTATTATATGTAGGTAGCAATGATATGCATGGTAGTATTGGGAGTAAAAAAGGAACAGTAGTAGCTGATGAAGTTAAGGAACTTTTAACTAGTATTCATGAAAAATTGCCACAAACAATTATATATTACGTTTCAATTGCCCCAACTATAGCACGAGAAAAAGTTTGGGATGAATCGAGTGCCTGTAATAGTGAAGTTTCGGCATATTCAAAAACTCGAGAATACCTCCGTTTCATCGATTGCACTCAAGCTTTGTTAAATAGTGATGGTAGTTTAAAAAAGGAAATATACGCAAAGGATAATTTGCACTTTAATGATGCAGGATATGCAATTTGGAAATCTGTCATAGCTCCAATCTTGTTAGATGAGCTAGCTTAAAGCATCATTAATTAGAAAATATTGAGTAAGAAAAAACTTTTAAAATATTCTTGGCGGGTGTACAAAGTAGACAATGCTTGAGCTGACTTTACGTAGTATTTTGAGGATTTATGGTCAAATTGAGTGTTGTGTAGTAGACAGCTCTCATTCACTTGATAAAGTGCTTTTTACTATGCTAGTATAAGTTAGGATAAAAAATATTATAAGGTTGTGCAGTTGAGAGGCAGTGGTGGTTCTTTTATTAGATATTGGCAATACAAATATAAAAATTGGCGTTGTAGACAATTCTAAAATTATTAAGACTTGGCGTATTGCAACGGATCATACTAAGACTGCTGATGAATTTGGCATGATTTTTCTAGATCTATTATCGTCCATAGGGCGTAGTTTTGATAGTGTAGAAGGCACTATTATGTGTTCTGTTGCCCCAGCATTGAACTATACCATCGAGCACATGTGTGTTTATTATACGAAAAAACGCCCAATAATGGTGAATACCAAGCTAAATTTAGGGATAAAACTCAATTATATTGTTCCCGAGGAACTAGGTGCTGACCGCATATTAAATGCTGTTGCAGCCTTTAACCTTTATGGAGGACCATCTATCATAATTGACTTTGGTAGTGCAACAACGTTTGGCATAATAGACGCAAATGGGACGTTTTTAGGTGGTGCAATAGCTCCAGGAATAAAATCAAGTGCAGAGTCGTTAACAAACACTGCTGCAAAATTACCACGAATTGAGCTTTTAAGACCTGCATCTATAATCGGCAGAACAACAGTAGAGAATATGCAATCGGGAATCATATTTGGATTTACTGGTCTGGTCAAGGGTATAATTAATGAAATGCGCAGTGAAAGCGGGTTTTTAAATGCTAAAGTTATCGCTACAGGTGGTATGAGTGAGCTCGTTACTGGTGGTCCACAATTTATTGATATTGTTGACAGAGCACTATCCTTAAAGGGATTACAAATGCTCTACGATTTAAACAGTATATAAGTGCAATATTAATTAGACAAGTTGAAAAATGAAATTTTTTAAAATTTAATAAAAGTTAATTCTAAATCACATAAGGAAATATGATTATGAAAAAAGTTGGAGTAGCATTATTAGGTTTAGGAACCGTAGGTTATGGTACATATCGTATACTAATGGAAAATAGAGAATATATTAAAAAAAATCACGGCGTTGATATTGAAATAAAGCATATTCTTGAACGCAATGTTGAGCGTGTAAAAGAGCTCGGAATAGATCCTAAGCTAGTGTCTACAGATATAAACAATGTGTTGAAAAACCCAGAGATACAGATAGTAGCTGAATTTTTCGGCGGTATTGAGCCTGCTCGATCGTTTCTTATTGCATCACTTAAAGCTGGGAAAAGCATGGTCACAGCCAACAAGGAAATGCTAAGTAAGCATTGGTCTGAATTTGACAAAGCAGCACGCGAAGGGAAAGCTGGACTGTATTTTGAAGCTAGTTGTGTGGGTGGAGTACCAATCATTCGCACACTTACTTCTAGTTTGCAAGGTGACAAAATCATTTCCATAACTGGTATATTAAATGGCACTACTAATTATATTTTGTCAAAAATGACAAACGAAGGATTAGAATATGACAATGTTTTAAAAGAGGCACAAGCAAAGGGATATGCCGAGGCTAATCCAGTAGCAGACGTTGATGGTTACGATAGCATGTACAAATTGTCAATTCTTTCAACACTTGCATTTCACAAAAAAGTTCCTCTTGATAAAATAACTCGCGAAGGAATAAGCAAAATAGAAAAAATAGATATAGAGTACGGTAAGCAATTTGGATATACACTCAAACTACTTGCTATATCGAAAAATATTAATGGCAGAATTGAATCTCATGTACACCCAACGTTTGTTAAAAATGATAATCCACTTGCATCCGTAGGCGAGAGTTACAATGCTGTTACGTTAACAGGCAGTAATGTTGGTGACATCATGCTTTATGGTAGAGGTGCAGGCGATTTACCTACTGGATCTGCAATTGTATCCGACATTGTTTATTGCGCATTACAAGAAGACCATAAGTATTATTTTGATGATGAAACGCATACGGATGCATTTGAGAGTGATTCCATTTGTCGCTATTATATTCGAATGTTAGTCTGTGATAAAAGCGGTGTGCTTGCAAGTATAGCAAACATATTTGGCAAATATAACATAAGCATTAGCTCAATGAAACAGAAAGAACCAACCGAAGGATATGCATCGCTAGTGTTTTTCACTCACGAGGTATCTTATAAGGATGTGACCAAAGCAATTTTCGAAATAGAAAAATTAACAGAGGTTAAATCTGTAGATGCAAAGATTCGACTGTTATAAGTGGAGTGATAACTTTTAAGGATTGATTTTTCATACTATTCCTCTTTTAGTAAGACACTAAAAATAGCAAATTAAAGCATTGAACAATTATTGTTTACTTGTAAATATGATATAATTATTATATTAATTTAGGAGTTAATTGATAAAAATGATCGTTTTTAATGGGAACCAAATAATGGTTGACCGTCAAAATGTAAATTTAGATTATTGTGTTAATCTAATGATGTGAAAATTGTTTTATAGACATAATTTATCGAGGTTTTATGCGGAAATTAAAGGGAAATACTGCAGTTTTCGTCATTAGAGAAGGGTTTTTTGATTAATATTGTAACGTATGTGTTTTGACGGTCTAACCAGCTATGTATTTAAGGCCTTTTTCACCCCTAAAAACGACAATTAATTATACAACTGACCGCATGACAAAAGATTCTCTCTCGAGAATCAATTGCCATACAGGTAAAAATAAGAGAACGGAAAAGTGCAAAAATTAAGTTGAGTTGACATAATAATTTACCACAACAGCGTATTTCGTGCGTTCGATTGATTACTGTTCACACCTCAACTGAATTATTTAGTTTATGATGCTAAATCTAAAACATATTTCTTAAATATTTGTTTTAATGAACTTTTTCTACGTTTGAAACGATTATGTTGTGCCCTTTTATGATAAAGCGGTGAAATTTTCGCAAATATATGCAACGCAGGAGCTGTAATCCAGTTTTCCCATAGAGGGTGTGAATAGTAACTTCGATTGTTGCTGAGTTAAATAGTTAAATGACAAAGTAAGTTCCACTGTGGAAGTTAGATGTGGAACTTACTTTGTCAGAGCGTTATGTCGGAACTTGCTTTGTCAGTTAATGAATTCTTTGCTAAATTTAATCATACCTTTGGATAAGACCAATTTGCCATCGGGACATCATGAATAATGATCTTACTTTATCAATTGAAACATTACACCTGTTGTTCAATAGATATATGAATATTTTTATACTACACCATTATAGTTTACCTCGGGAGCGCATCCCGTTGGGATTTTTGCATGGAGTAGTTGTCCGTCTTTATACAGCGGAATTTTTTTCAGAATACTCGATACCGCTAGTTAAAAGTTCAATGCCTATCTCTTGTTTTCTTACTATTCTACCTGTTTCAACGCAATCGCATTTAACGAATGGTGTGGAACAAAGCAGATATACTTTATTGCTGAAACAAGGGGGAACGCTTTCGAGTCCCGAGCTTTGCCCAATAGAGCAAGCTAAATACAGTGTGCAAGGAAACTGTTCAAAAATCTTTCTACAAGACGCATTAAATATCATGACCTAACAAGTTACCTAGAATTGCTAGATGTGATGCAGAGCATCTAAAGCAGAAGACACAATGCTATTATTCTTTAAATCACACAAAAGGTAGCGTTCAATATAAAACTTATTTAGTATTGTCATAGACTAAAATTTAACTAAATAAAGAATTTAGCTCGATTCTATGTCCTCGAAAGAATTCATTAGCACTCATAACACGACCATTTTCGCCTTGAACAACTAGTGGCACAATGGCACGATCACCACACATAATGGATATTTTTTCTTTGTCTACTCGCACTATAGCACCAGGTGAATTTGAGTAATCATTATCATCTATAAGTGCTTCAAGAATTTTAAGTCTACCATATTGAGTAATTGTATACGCTATTGGAGTTGGATTCATTGCGCGAATGAAATTTATAACCGTTCGAGCTGGAGCATCAAAATTAATATGGGCATCTTCTTTTTTTATTGTTTTGCAATATGTTGCCTCTGATGCATTTTGAGGCGTGAAGACAGCTTTTCCACTATTGATAAGAGAAAGGGCATCGATAACCGCTTCAGCGCCAAGGCAGGCTAATCTTTTTAGCACCTCACCGCTTGTCTCATGTCCATAAAGCTCTAATGTCTTTATTAAAATGATATCCCCACTGTCAACGGAAAGTGCTGTTTGCATTATTGTAACACCTAGTAAAACATCGCCATTAAGGATGGCATGCTGAACAGGTGAAGCGCCTCTATATTTAGGTAATATTGAAGCATGAACGTTTATAACTCCAAATGGACAAATATTAAGTACTTCCTTTGACAGGATCTGACCAAATGCAGCAGTAACCATAATGCTAGCGTCTAGAGAAGAAAGAAGCGCATAGCCATCGCGACTTATTCGTTCAAACTGATACACGGGGATAGAGTGCGACAAAGCAAATTGCTTCACTGCTGAAAGCTTGATATTTTTCCCACGACTATTAATCCTATCAGGTTGGGTAACTACAGCTACTACATCGTGACCAGTTTCAATTATTTTGCTTAGTATTGGTACTGCAAATTCAGGGGTTCCTAAAAAAATAATTTTCATTGAGTAGGTTTTTGCTCCTTATCAATCATGAGAATGCCAGATAAATGGTCGATTTCGTGACAAATAATGCGTGCTAGCCAGCCACTAGCTGTATTAGTGATCTGTTCTCCATTCCGAGTTTGGTATGTGTATTTAATTGTTTCTGGCCTAGACACTAAGCAATGCTTAGCTAGTATGGATAAGCAACCCTCTAGTGCAAGTGCATCTCCCGAGCTTTCAATTATTTCGGGGTTTATCATTTCTATGAATTCGCCTTCAAATTCAACAATTGCAACGCATCTCAAAATCGATATCTGTGGTGCCGCAAGGCCTACACCGTCAAAATGATCCATTGTCTCTTTCATATCATCTAGTAGCATGGATAGTCGCTCATTAAATGAAGTTACTTTTCTCGAATTTTTTCTAAGTGCAGGATCGCCATGTTTTATAATATTTCGTAGTGCCATTTTGATATTCCTTTTGTCGTTTTTAAACAATGAATTATTATTATTATTATTATCTAGATTTTGTATATTAGTCTTAAAAAATAAGATCGTTAAGACCGCTTATCTTACTCATAATTATTTAACCTTATGTGTGAAAAGTCTCCCGCCTCTATAGGCGGTGAGATGAATCGCACGCCTTGTTCGACCGTCCTGTATGACACTTTGAGAATTTGATAGAATCAGTGTATATAAGGGAGGCCTGATTTTCGAGAGGACTTGGATAGTAATAATCATTCGGCGTAAAGGTCTTCGATTACTCACCTCATAGCGCATTACATCGAAGCGTGGGACGCACGGGGATAGCTTGGTAAAACATCCTGCCGTGAGTTTGAGTTCCCAAGAAGTCCCCGACTCAAACGCCGTAGGCGTTAGGCGGCGGGAGTACGTCACATTAACATCTGAATAATTATGGTACATAAGGCAATCAAAAAAGTTGTCGAGGATTTAACTCAATAAATACTGAAACCTTATTTGTTGCTGAAACTGCACACTTATAAATTTCTTGCAACACGATATCAGAATTAGGGATGAGTAGCAATACTATTTGAAAACGATAATTGTTTTCTACCCTTTTAATAGGTGCACGCATCGCCTGAGATCTTATCATTCTACCATTGCAATTAGCTTTAATTTCCTTTATCTTTGTATAGATATCTCTAGTTTCAATGATAGCATCATTTTCATCCTTACCCGCTATTAGAATGCGAACCATCTGACTATAGGGTGGGAACTTAGTAACCTCGCGACTATTAGACTCCTTATCGAAAAAACCGCAATAGTCGTAGTTTGATGCAAACCTGAACACATAATGCTTAGGATTATACGTTTGCATAATGACGCGACCTTCCTTGTGCTCTCTGCCAGCGCGCCCTGCTACCTGTGTTATTAACTGAAATGTCCGTTCATTACACATATAGTCGGAAAAATATAGCGATTGATCGGCATCTAGTATTCCTACAAGGGTTACATTCTTGAAATCATGTCCTTTTGCAATCATTTGGGTACCAACTAGAATGTCAGCTTCCCCAGCGGCAAATGAAGAAAGGATTTCTAAATATGCATCCTTGGTAAGAGTCGTATCATTGTCCATTCGCAAAATACGTGCAGTAGGGAATATGCGATTTAGTTCAGCTACAACCTTCTCTGTTCCAACGCTACCCTCCTTGAGTCCTTCAAATCCACAAACTGGGCATCGTGTTAATGCATGAAACTGTTTTCCACAGTAATGACATTTAAGGCGTTCTTCTTCTCTATGATAGGTAAGACTAACGTCACAATCACTGCACATCGCTACATATCCACAAGACCTACATCTAATAAATGATGCATAACCACGCCTGTTAATAAAAATCATAGCCTGATTTTTAGCTTGAAGAGTATCATCTAAGGCAAGGAGTAGCGATTTTGAGAACAAGGAAACGTTTCCATTACGAAGTTCGATGCGCATGTCAACAATTTCCATTTTAGGCATTTTGCGATCATTTATCCTTGTCTTTAGCGTAACTAAGGTGTATTCACCGCGAACAGCCTTTAAATAACTATCTATTGATGGTGTTGCGCTACCTAAAATGAGCTTTGCGTCGTTGTATTTTGCACGAAACGATGCAATCTCTGAGGTGAAATAGCGTGGGTTTGTTTCGCTAGTATAGCTTCCCTCATGTTCCTCGTCAATGATAATAGCACCGATATTTTCAATAGGAGCAAAAATTGCAGATCTTGCACCAAGTGCAACTTTAGCCAACCCCAGTCTAAGTCGTCGCCACTCGTCATACCTTTCGCCAGCCGATAACCCACTATGTAGCACACTCACATCGTCTCCAAAGCGGTCTCTAAAAACTCCTAACATTTGTGGCGTTAGCGAAATTTCAGGCACTAACATTATTGCAGTTTTGCCAATAGACAACATTTTATTGATGATCGTCATGTAAATTTCAGTTTTGCCAGACCCAGTGACGCCATGTAGTAAAAAAGTACCACTGCTATTCAAAATAGAATCGATAGCAACACATTGATCCTGTGTCAAAGTTATATTTTTAGTTTGTGGCACTATGCACCTTGGCAGGCGTCGTATTTCTTCTCTTGTTTTATTAAGAATTCCTTTCGATATAAGAGTTTTGATTGTAGATTGGGAAAATCCTTCTTTTACAAGCACGTTTTCAAACGCACCATTTTCTATTAATCGATCTAGTAGTGTAATATACGATTGAGTTCTTGTTGTTTTTGAAAATAATTCCTTGTAACTTTCTAAGTCGATTTCAGTATTTAGTGAAATAAAATTTTTAACCAATTCACGAACAGTTCCTGCTCGCAATTTTGAAGGTATGCATAGTCTTAAGCAATCAATATAACGTAAATTTTTATCCGTTAAAAATTTTGAGAGGTGTAGCATCTCTGGTAATATTATTGGGTATGGGTCTAAAATACTAATGATATCTTTCGTTTTGTAATCAGTTTTTTCTATCTCTTCAATCACATAACCTTCTATTATACGATTTCCAAACGGGATTTTAACACGGCTACCGAGCGGAACTTGAAAGGTGGAACTGTAGTCGAAAAATCTATCTAGCGCACCACTACTAACATCAACTATAACTCTGTATAGCAACGCTTATAACTCCTTTATAGTGTCTAGTATCACGGACGCAAGTTCTTTTTTTGTCATAGATTCAAGTACAGTTATCATGCCGCTTGCTGTTATAAGTTCAGCAACATTTGTGTCATGATCGAAACCAGCACCTTCTATTGTGACATCGTTTGCTACAACCATATCAGCGTTCTTAGACTCTAATTTTTTCATCGCATTAATTGTAAGATTCTCAGTTTCTGCCGCAAAAACGATTAGCTTTTTATTGCCCTTCACAGCACCTACACTAGAGGCGATATCAATATTTTTGACAAGCTCTAGTGTCAATTTATCTGCTTTAATCTTACTTGGTGAATAATTTTCAACTCTATAATCAGATGGCGCTGCAGCCTTTATTATTATATCTACCTGCTCTAAATTTGACATAACAGCATGGTACATCTCATTAGTTGTGCTTACTATGAGAGTTTTATAAACACTAGGAAGTTTTACAGAAACAAATCCAGAAACCAAAATTACATTACCACCCCGTTCTGTCACAGCTTCTGCTATAGCAATCCCCATCTTTCCAGATGATCGATTTGTAATATATCGCACACCATCTATTGGCTCACGAGTTGCGCCAGCTGTAACTAATACAGTAAGTCCTCGATAATCTGCTTTAGGTGTTAAAAGCGCATCAACTTTGTCGAAAATGTCTACAGCTTCTGCCATTCTGCCTGTTCCAGTGTCACCACATGCAAGCCTGCCGTCTGTTGGAGCAATGAAAATAAATCCTCGCTCCTCCAATATTTTCATATTGACACAATTGGACTCATTTAAATACATATTGGTATTCATTGCAGGGCAAATTATAACAGGAGCTTTCGTTGCCGAAATAGCAGTTGTTAGCATATCATCGGTTATTCCTAAAGCAAGTTTTGAAATGACATTAGCAGTTGCAGGAGCTACAACA
Organism: Christensenellaceae bacterium; assembly: GCA_031288735.1. Classification (GTDB taxonomy): domain Bacteria; phylum Bacillota; class Clostridia; order Christensenellales; family DTU072; genus JAITQU01. The sequence continues at coordinate 8,005 of JAITQU010000222.1, read as the reverse complement.
AACGCATCGGCAAGCTTTGCATAACTAATATGTTCGATCTCGAATTCGCGATTCTTATCGAACATGTCAAATACTACTTTGTTGCCGCTTAGTGTTTCAAACGTCAAGGGTGCAACAAACTCAGTTGCATTCTTTGTCATTATCACTTTGACTTTGTAGCCAGATTTTACCAATCGAGACACAAGCTCACAGCTTTTATATGCCGCAATCCCGCCGCTAACGCAAACTATAACTGTTTTCATGTTTTACTCACAGTGAAATGCGGACTTTACCTTCGTATATTTCTTTAGCTGCATAAGAGACTGCTTTCATGCTCGATTCTTCAAGTTCGTGAGCATCGATAGAGAGTAACTCCTTTGTTCGCTTTGTAATAGCAACAACAAGTGCATATCTACATGGAGCTTTTTTGATAAGTTTGTCAATGGGTGGGTCAATCATCATATTAGTGGTCTCCTATTTTTGAACTAATTCATTTAGACGGTATATATCTTTCAATGGCGTTTGTGTTTCGTGTCAGTCGACTGCGTTCAGCAATAATTATTGCTTTAATTGTTTCAACACATACATTAATATCATCATTTAATGCAATGAAATCGTAGTGCTTCATTTTCTTATATTCATCTTTAGCAATCTTTAATCTAAGTTCCTTTGAATTTGAATTTTCGCTCCCCCTGCTATCTAGCCTTGTTTCAAGCTCATCGGAGCTATAAGGAGTGATGAAAACCAAAACTGCATCTCGAAAAATGGATTTTATCCTGATAGCACCCTTTGTTTCAATCTCTAGTATTACATCCCGTCCAGCATCCAATAGCTCTTCAACGCCAGTTCTAGGTGTGCCATATCGGTTTTTGTATTTTGAGACATGCTCTAAGAATTCGTTGTTTTTAACCATTTCATCGAACTCTTCATTTTTTCGAAAATGATAGTGGACACCATCTATCTCACCATCTCTAGGTTCTCGTGTCGTTACAGATATCGAGAGAGAAAGTCCACTTAGATCTCGCATCACTTGATTTAAAACGGTCCCCTTGCCAGCACCAGAAGGCCCAGAAACAATAAACAAAATACCCTTTCTTTGCATAGTGCCCTCGCTATTCTACATTTTGAATTTGTTCCCTAAACGACTCAACAGAGGCTTTAAAATCAACGATTACCTTAAGAGATTTTGCATCATCAACCTTGCTTGCGATAGTGTTACACTCGCGGAGGATTTCTTGTGCTAAAAAATCAAGCCTTTTGCCGACAGGGCCACCATCATCAAGTATCTCTAGCATGTGCTCAGCGTGCGCATGAATGCGCACGATTTCCTCCGAAACACTAGATCTTTCTGCCACAATTGCGGCTTCACTAATAATGCGTTTCTCATCAATTTCTGTAGGAGCAAGTATTTCTTTCATTTTTTTCTCCAGTTTTTCACGATATGTATTTTCAAATAGCGAGGATTGAACCTCAATTTCTGCGGTTTTTTTAAGGATATCAGATGCTATTTCTAATAGAGCTTTAATAAGCTTTCTACCCTCAGTTAATCGCATTATTGTTACTTCTTTAACAGCTTTATTAGTAGCATCGGCGATGATGTTGATTAACTCTCCTTCATCAACATAATTGTCGGATATCTTAACGACATCAGGGAGTCGCAACATTTCTCCAACTGTAAATTCGCCTTTACAGCCTAGCGAATAAAGTTTCTGTATTAGTTCATTATATTGTAACACAAGTGGTTCGTTAATTTTCATTAATACATTGCTTTTTTCATCACGCTCAAAATTAAAAAAAACATCAACGTGTCCACGATGAAAGGATGCTGTTATAATTTTTCTAATTGTTTCATCGGCAAATTGAAATTCCCTTGGAAGTTTAAGTTGTATGTCCAAAAAGCGATGGTTAACTGTGCGAATTTCTATTGATACCTTCCTGCCATTTTTTTCAGACACTCCCTTACCATATCCAGTCATGCTAGGTAAGGAGTAGTCTTTGTTTAGAAAGTTAGAAATTACACTTTTATTCATTAGCTACTCCCGTAAGGTTTTCTTTAATGGTGTATCTGTAGGAGAAATACAGGCTTTTAAATTTCATATTTTAATTAAATACAATGTCATCATCTTATTGGGATTTTTTTATTATTTTAGGTTTCTTACCACTCAAAAGTTAAAACCTTTTGATGAAAGCAAATATTATATAATAGGTGACGGTTGGTTTTTAGATATTATATATTAATTATGACTAAAAATCAAATAATGTAAACGAATTACTAAAGCAACTTTAACTTAAGGTTACTGTTCAACCCCATATGGAAAAACATGCTCACTGTCCATCCATTGCATGATATTTGAAAAGGATCAGCACTTTAGCGGGAAAGGACACAGTAATAAGCGTTTCATATGTAGAAAAAGCTCTTTTAAATGGCAATTTAAGAAATGCGCCTTGCATTTATCAACATTAATAATTAATTCAGTTGTGGTGTGAACAGTTACATCAATTGTCGTTTTTATGGTCAGGTTTATAATTAAGTGTCGTTTTTATAGCTACACGTCCCTAAATTAATTGATATTTATATTGAGGTGTGTTAATATAGAAATCGAGATTAAATAAACGATTTAGGAACAGTTTAAGAATAAAATTCAAGTTACTACACATTAATTTGTGATTTTTATAAAGCTATGTAAATTAAGTAAATCAATTTTTTCATCATGGAAGTTTATAAAGATATATAAAATTAATAGAAATAAAAAGACAGGTTAAAACCTTACTTTTTTTAATATATAAATTGTTTTTTAGATAATCAGAAAATAAGCAAAATAATAATTAGGAACGAGCGGTGATATGCAACTAGTTTTTACACAAGACGGTTATAGCGTTGACGATGGTCAGCTGACCATCCAAGAAATTTACAACCTAGCATTTTACAGTACTGTCCCAAGCGATGCATCAATTAGATTTGTTGTTGACATTGCTAAAGAGTTAATTAGAACTGTAAGGTGTGATCCCGACATTTATTTAACACGTTCTGCAAGAGCGATAAGTAGAGACTCAAGCCGAGAATTGCTTCATGGATTGCCATATGTAATTGGTGAAGAATTTGTAAATATAGATTGGATAGAAAGATTCTATGGTAGACTTTCAGAAATATTTAATATTGAAGTAACGTCATTTCAAGGAACCATAGAAGAATATATAAAATCTAAAAATACTGCACTTTCCGTTAGTGGACGTGTTTTTTTTCATCTTGTAGAAACAAAGGAAGAAAGTTATCCGTTCGCTTTTTTGGCAACTTATTCTACTATGCGAGACAATAAGGTTCAACACCTGCCTTTAAAACGAGCATTAGATGAATTTAAGGACAATCAAGTTGAATTGCTGGGGTTACTTTCTACTGTCAGTAAGGCTACCAACAGTAGCGAGCTAATATCTGATCTAGTGGAAAGCGGTGAGCTGTTTAATCCATTGAAATTCGAAATTAAAGATGCGTATACCTTTCTAAAAGAAGTGGAGTTTTATGAGGAATGCGGAATAGTTTGTAGAATACCAAATTTTTGGAAGAAGAAGGCACGCTCATCATTAAAAATAACTATCGGTGAAAACGAGCCGTCTTACGTTGGCTCCAAAGCACTACTTAGCTTTTCTCCACATGTATATTTAGGGGATGTAGAGCTAAGCAGAGAAGAGCTTGAAATTCTTTTGCTAGAAGCAAATGGTCTGGCCTTTCTAAAAGGTAAATGGGTTGAAGTAAATCAAGATCGCATTAGAAAATTATTAGAAGTTTTAGACGATGTAGGAGATAAAGATGACCTTACCTTTATTGATGCTATCAAAATGCAGGCAGGCGTATCAAGCATAACACAATCATTAGACAACACTGATTTTCAGCTTACAAACGGTGATTGGCTGGAATCCGTATTTGCGAAAATGTTAAAGCCAGATTCTATCGAAAGCATAGCACCCACATCAAATTTTAAGGCAAATCTTAGACATTATCAGCAGACAGGGCTAAACTGGCTTTCATTCATGAGAAAAATGAAATTTGGATCCCTTTTAGCAGATGACATGGGTCTTGGAAAAACCATACAGATACTTGCATTATTAGACAAATTAAAGGAAACAGAATCTAACACAAAAACACTTTTAGTTATTCCAGCATCCTTGCTTGTTAACTGGCAAAAAGAATCGATGAAGTTTGCTCCTAATCTCAAGTTTTCTGTAATACATGGATCAAACACGACACTTGAGCTAGACAAGTACGATTTGTTTATTACAACCTATGGGATGGTTTCTAGACTCAATGACATATCCACAAATGACTGGGATCTGATAATATTAGATGAGGCACAAGCAATTAAGAATCCTGGGATCAAGCAAACAAAGGCGATAAAAGCACTAAATGGGAAAGTTAAAATTGCTATGACGGGAACACCTATCGAGAACCGACTTACCGATTTATGGTCGCTATTCGATTTCTTAAATCCTGGTTTGTTAGGTGGCACAAAGGAGTTTACAAGCTATGTTGCAAAGCTTAAAGAGAACCCAGCTGGATATTCAAAGCTTCGAGCTGCAGTAACACCATTCATTCTACGCAGGTTAAAAACTGACAAAACAGTTATCTCAGATCTGCCAGAAAAAAACGAGATCATCCAATTTTCTACGCTGACCAAAAAGCAAATAGCTCTCTATACAAAGCTAGTAAATGATTTAAAGGAAGCACTTGAAAGTGACGAAGTTTCAAGCATGGAACGACGAGGTAAGATACTGGGCGCAATTATCAAATTTAAACAAGTTTGCAATCATCCTGACCAGTATAGTGGACAAACATTATTCGATCCTAAGCAAAGCGGGAAATTTGAATTGCTTGCTGATATTTGTCAGACAATTCGTGACAAGCACGAAAGCGTATTAGTATTTACGCAGTTTAGAGAGATGTGTGCGCCGCTAACTAACTATCTCGAAACCATATTTGAGCGCAAAGGATTAGTAATCCATGGTGGAGTAACACCTGCCTCGCGTGGGAAAATAGTAGAGCAATTTAACAGTGAATACATTCCGTTTATGGTGCTTTCATTAAAAGCTGGTGGTGTAGGATTAAACCTTACTGCCGCAAATCATGTTATTCACTTTGATCGCTGGTGGAATCCTGCTATTGAAAATCAAGCTACAGATAGGGCATTCAGGATAGGTCAGTTGAAAAATGTAATGGTATATAAATTTATAACTACAGGCACTATCGAAGATAAAATCGCAGAAATGATAACATCTAAGCTAGCACTTGCAAATGATATTATTACAGAAAGCTCTGGTGAAAGCTGGATTACGGAAATGACGAATAATGAACTCATGAATCTGTTCAAATTGGAGATATAGGTGATGTTTTATCAATTTTATAGCAAGCCCAGTGTTGCGTCGCAGAAAGAAACAGCAGAAAAACGCAAGAAGGCATTAATAAAAAAGAAAATTGAGATAAATCCAGTTGAAGCGATCACTGGAAATAAAACTGCAAAAACCTGGTGGGGCGTGGCTTGGAATACAAATTTAGAAACGTATGCAGATTATCAAAACCGTATAGATAGGGGAAAATCTTATTGCAAGAACGGCTTGGTTATTGATCTCAATATAACTGAAGGATTGATTCAGGCAAAAGTAAGTGGCAGTGATTTATATGATATATTAATCAAAATTGATTCACTCCCAGAGTCGAAGTGGAAAAAAATATGTTCTAAATGTGCACAGAGAGTTGATAGTATTGCTGCCCTTGTAGATGGCAAATTTCCAAAAGAGTTATCTGAGGTTTTTATGAATCAAAAGGAAGGTCTTTTCCCTTCGCCACGCGAGATACACATGCGTTGTAGTTGCCCTGACATGGCAGGACTTTGTAAGCATCTTGCGGCTGTGCTATATGGTGTAGGTGCTAGACTAGATTCAGATCCTCTGTTGTTCTTTAAATTACGTAGTATTAATCCTTCTGAATTAATCAAGAAATCCGTTGATGAAAAGATGAAAAATCTGCTAGCAAATGCTAACAAAAAATCAAAGCGGGTTATTGCTGATAAGGATATAGCTAGATTGTTTGACATTGAAACTATTTAATATAGTTTGAAAAAATATTTCTAAGAATATAAGATGCTAAAAAAACCCAATGGTTAACCTTTAGATAATAGGTGTCCAAAGTAGATCTTGATAAAAATAGATACGGGTGTCTTATAAAAATATTGAATTTCTTAAAAAGTCACAAAAACACTGCTATAAAAAGTGTTTTTTATTAACGTCTAAGTATTAAAAGCATCGGAGTACTTAGGTTAGTAAAGGGGAGTCGATTACGTATGGAGTTAACTTTATACGAAATTAAGTAGACGTTTACCATAAATTAGTGATGTTTAAAATTTCACTATAATAAGTGCAGTTAAAAAAGCATACCAAAATATCATGTCGACTGTAAGAGTAGTCGTGTCTTATCATGTTGTATTTAACCAAAAATTCTCTGAAGCTAAGCCGATAATACTAGAGTTTCGCCTTTGAGTATTTTTACAATCTTTTATTATGATTATTAAGAACACAAAATTTTTTACTTCAATAGCTGACAGTAGGCACATCCCCGTTGATGGCATACCAGAGATCGCAATTTCTGGTAAATCCAACGTTGGGAAATCCACATTTATTAACTTTATAACAGGAAGTCGTAAACTTGCAAAAACGAGTAAAGATCCTGGACGTACGAGATTGTTGAACTATTTTTCTTGCAATGATAATCAATTCTATATTGTTGATCTCCCTGGATACGGATTTGCTAGGGTAAGCGATAGTGAGAAGAAAAAGTGGGGAATTTTAATAGACGGGTATTTGCAAAACAGTAAAGCACTTAAAAACGTATTTGTCCTTATCGATATCCGAAGAGATCCATCTAATGATGACAAGATGCTTATTAATTTTCTGTATTATCACCAGATTGCAATGACTATTGTCCTAACAAAAGCCGATAAACTCCCAAAGACAGCACTAATGAAGCGAAAAAAGGAAATAGCTAGCGATTTAGCTGTGGGAATTGACAACATTATTGTCATCTCAGCCCTTGAAAAAATCGGCAAAGAAAGAATAGAGGAAAGAATAGAGGAAATTTTGCAAACTGATAATAATAAAAACGATACATAGATTTTTCTTACACTACTACATTTTTTTAACGAGTTGTTTTATTTATAAATAATATAAGCACTAAATATTAAATTGAAACAAATTTCAATCTAGCTCTAAAGGCAAAAAGAATCATGGGAAGACTTAAATTTTTTTATCGAGCTAACACAATTAGATTATGAAAATACAAATTCTTTAAAGCATTAAATAATCTCTAAAATGCCTATTTTTTGAATTTAGTTGTATTTAGTTGCAAATACGTGATAATATAATACTAATTATTGCATGCAAATATTAAGGATTTTATCTTTATTAGATTAGCACTAGAATAAAATTTTAGCATAGCAGAGAAAGTACAATTTAAAATAACATAAAGGCATAAAATTCAAGACAAATAAAAACCGCCATGATCATCAAACAATTTGCCACAAAAATGAATTTTTATATATTTTACAAACGAGCTGAAAATATTAAAGCATGCATGTATTAACAAAGAAAACAAAAGAAAATACAATTTACATTGAATGACTAAGGAGAGAAAGTTATGATTACTTCAAGAGAATTACGAAATAAATATCTAGAATTTTTTAAAAGCAAAAATCACGCAATAATACCATCTTCATCACTGATTCCAGAAAATGACCCAACTGTTTTGTTCACAACTGCTGGGATGCATCCACTCGTTCCATATTTATTAGGTGCTAAACACCCTGCAGGTGTTAGACTTGTAAATGTACAGAAATGTGTTAGAACAATAGATATTGACGAGGTTGGTGACGATACTCATTGCACATTTTTTGAAATGCTTGGCAATTGGTCACTAGGTGACTATTTCAAAGATGAAAGCATTGCAGGGAGTTATGAATTTTTAACAAAAATTTTATTGATTGAT
>JAITQU010000203.1 GCA_031288735.1 Christensenellaceae bacterium | reverse complement strand
TATGACAAAAAACTCGTATAAAATATCTGTTACTACCGATGATGAGCGTACTTTTCCCGCCAGTATTCGCTATAATGATGCAATTTCTGGTATTTCAATTATCGAAATTACAGCAGTTGATTTAAAACCAGTTATAGCTATGGGCTCTATTGATGCTATGCTTGGAAATATTATATTCACACTAGGTTGTAATTCAAACAGCAGCAATGGCATAATTAGTGCTCAAACCAAACATATTAATATTGACGGGGAAATAATGGCACTTGTACAAACTGATGCATATGCCACTCAAACTTCTTACGGTGGTGGATTGTTTGACAAAAACGGCTATTTCTTAGGGTTAATTACGACAGCAGATAACAACACAGGTATGAGTTATATTGTCCCATCTGATTTCATCTTAAACGTAACATTTGATTACTTTTCACAAGGTTATGTTGGTGGTAGGGTTAATGAGAATATTTTCATATTGGAAGAAATAATAAATCCTAGTCCTTTGCGATCTAGACAAGGACTTTATGTTAGCAAAAAAATCTCTGCATTTCAAACTCCTGTTGAAAAAGATTTTTATATAACTGCTGTTAATGGTAAGCAAATAACTACTACAAAGGAATGGATTGCCACATTGAGACAGCATAAGCCTGGTGAAACCTTAGTTGTTTCATACTATGTAAGTGATAGTAAATTTGGTCAATTCGAATTGGAGCTTGAAGAACTTAAAGTTTTGCCTTCTATTAGGTAGATGGTCTACATGTGTCAGCTTGATATATTGCTTTTATTTTCATTACAAAGCACTAAAATCGATTAACTCAAACGAATAAAAATTTTAAAAAATTATATTAATTTCATAAAAACATGACGGAGGATTTCAAATGTATCGAGTTTTAATTGCGGACGATGAGGCTGGTATTCGCAACATTGTATCCAGATATGCCAAAAGTGAAGGGCATATTGTTTACGAGGCTTCTAATGGCGAAGCTGCAATAAATATTGTAGCAAAGGAAAAACCTGATATTGCTATAATTGACATCATGATGCCTGAGTTAGATGGATTTTCAACAACAAAGGAAATACGAAAATTCTCTGACATCCCTATTGTGATTTTATCAGCAAGAGATGAAGAATTTAACCGCATTCATGGTTTCGAAGTTGGTGCTGATGACTATGTCATCAAACCATTTTCTGGGAAAGAACTAATGCTTAGAATTAATGCTTTAATTAGTCGATCTAAGCCACAGCCAGTTCAAAAGGAGATATTTGAAACAGACCAAATGAAGATTGACTATACCGCACGAATCCTTTATATCGAAGGTAATCGAGTTAATCTTTCACCTAAAGAATATGAGCTGTTATTTTTTATGGTCAGAAATAATGGCATTGCTCTTTCTAGGCCTGTGCTTTTAAGTAAAGTATGGGGCTATGATTGTTTTGGTGACGATCGCACTATTGATACACACATTAAACTACTGCGTCGCAATCTCGGTCCTTGTGGCAAATATATAGCAACTCTTAGAGGGATGGGATATAGGTTTGAAGCTAAACCACTTGAAGCTTAAATGGAAAATATTTCTCATTTTAGCTATATTTGCATTAGTCGTTGTCGCCTTACTATGGGTGTTCCAAATTGTATTTTTGGATGACTTTTATCGCACCGTTCGAACAAGTAGAGTTAGAGATATTACTGACACAATTACTGCAAACATTGATGATTCTCAAATTGACGTATTCATAGGCACCCTAGCTTACCGTGAAGACGTAACAATTATTGTTGTCGATAAAAATGAAAATATTAGATATCAGGTTTTTGCCTCACGCTCCGTCCTAGCGCATCTAACTGATGAAAGTATTTCAGCATATTATCGTTATGCGTATGAAAATGATGGCTCATACTATGAGTTCACAAAAAAGAATTTACTAGACACTAGCATACCTCATGATGACCAGGAGCAAGGTGGGAGCACGGAAACCCTTATTTATTCAAAAATTGTAAGGAATGCTAATGACGAAGAGTTATGTCTTATCCTTGAGAGCGAGACAACGCCAATGGCTCCGACAATGCGCATGTCCATGGCGTTACTTATAATGATCTCTATCTCAGTGCTCTTAATGGCTGGGGCTACAGCGTTTGTGCTCTCACGTAGAGTTGTAAAGCCCATAGAAAAGCTTACAAACGACGCAAATGCGATGACTGATGGTGAATTTGATATCGAGTTCGCAAGTAGCGGATTTAAGGAAATTGCTGATCTGTCTACTGCTCTTAACTATGCCTCTAAGGAAATTTCAACAGTAGAGCACCTAAGACGCGAACTGCTTTCCAATGTTTCTCACGATTTACGTACTCCTCTCACGCTAATTAAAGGTTATGCAGAAATGATGCGTGATTTTCAGGATGAACTAACATCAGAAAATATGCAAGTCGTTATTGACGAAACTGAACGATTGACTTATCTTGTAAACGATATGTTAGATCTTTCAAGAATGCAAACAAGTAAAACAGAATTACACTTAACTCATTTTGATATTATTAAAACTCTTTCTGGAATCGTTGAACGACATGATGCCATGCTAAAGCCCAAAGGTTACTCAGTTGAATATGAGCACTCTGATGAAAGTGTTCCTATTTATGCGGACGAATTAAAGATTACACAAGTTATATATAACCTTCTCAGCAATGCTATAAACTATGCTGGCGATGACATGTTGATTCTTGTACGTGAATACAAAAAGGGCAAAAATGTCAGAATAGAGATTATAGATAATGGAATAGGAATAGATGTCGATAAAATTCCACACATTTGGGATAGATACTATAAGTCAGACAAATCACATAGGCGTGGTATTGTGGGGACTGGACTTGGACTTTCTATTGTTAAGTCAGTAATGACTTTACATCTTGGTGGAGTATATGGTGTAGATAGTTCTCGTGGCAATGGTAGTAAATTCTATATTGAACTGCCATTTGAGACAAACAAGAACGATAATAAGGACTAGACACTAATATTTATTTTTTGCATAAAGCAATTGTTAAGAAAATATTAATTTCAAACTTATTGGTAGAAAATGTCTTTAAGCTATTTAAATAATGGCAACAAATATTCATCTAGTAGGTTTTAGAAAAAAGAAGCTCAAAATATATAAATTTAGATTTTTAATCGTTTACTCCCAACGATCTGATGAATCTAATACTACAGCTTTCTTTTCAAGAGAACTACAGACATCGATGACCCGCTGGTTTTTTGATCCTTTGAATCTCAGTTCAAGGCTTCTCTCTGATTCTATATATTTCCCATCTACCAAAACATCAATTTCTTTTAAGAGTTCTATAGCACCATTGTTTAAATTAAACAATTCGTCATATTCATATCCAGTATATACTGCTATTTCTAATCCGATATTTTTAATTAGCCTCGCAAGTTCAGTTAGCGGCTTAGGCTGACAAAAAGGTTCTCCACCGCTAAACGTTACTCCAGAAAGCAGTGGATTTTCTGCTATTTCGTTAAACACAGATTCAACACTACGATCAATACCATCACTAAAACTCAAAGCTTTTTGATTGTGGCAACCTTTGCAGTGGTGTGGACATCCTTGCACAAACAAAGTGTATCTAATCCCAGGTCCATCAGTAATAGACTCCTTTTCGAATCCCGCTACCCTTATATTATTCATTAATCTGTCAATGTGCTATGCTTAATTCTGTCACGCTCCTCAGCACGTTTTGCGTTGTTAAAACGATTGAGTGTGCCGACTAGATAGCCAGTAATCCTGCGAATTCGCTCAAAGCCGTGTGGTCCTTCGTTTTCTAGTCTATTACATTGCGGACATCTATCATTAATTATTCCATTATATCCACAAATCGGATCGCGATCTACAGGATGGTTAATTGAGCCATAGCCTATTCCCATCTCTTTCATGCATCGAATTATTTTCTCAAACGCCTCTGGATTTTTTGCAGTATCACCATTTAGCTCAACATAAGAAATATGTCCAGCGTTTGTTAAGCTGTGGAACGGTGCTTCAATTTTGATTTTTTCATATGCTGAGATTGGATAATACACTGGGACATGAAAACTGTTAGTATAATATTCTTTATCAGTTACACCAGGAATATTACCGTAAATTTTACGATCAATCTCAACAAATCTACCAGAAAGTCCCTCTGCTGGTGTTGCTAGAAGTGTTACATTCAGGTTTAGCTCTTTAGCTTTCTTGTCGCAGAATTGTCGCATGAAACTTATAATTTCCATCCCAAGGTTTAGCGCATTCTTGTCTTCACCATGATGCTGTCCTACAAGTGCCTTAAGTGCCTCTGCAAGCCCTATAAACCCTATAGACAGTGTTCCTTGCTTTAAAACCTCTTCAATAGAACTGTCTGGCAAAAGTTTCTCACTATTTAACCAGATTCCCTGACCCATGAGAAATGGGAAATTCTTAACCTTTTTTGATTTCTGGATTGCAAATCGGTCTAATAATTGCCTAAGCACTAAATTCATCTTTGAAAGTAATTCATCAAAAAACCAATCAATATTTTTTGCACTCTTTATTGCGATGCGTGGCAAATTGATTGATGTAAAACTAAGGTTGCCTCTCCCATACGTTATCTCCTTATTCGGATCATAAACATTTCCAATGACCCGTGTTCTACAGCCCATGTATGCAACCTCAGTTTCTGGGTGCCCTGGCTTATAATATTGCATATTAAATGGTGAGTCAAGAAATGAAAAATTGGGGAATAATCGCTTTGAGGATACTTTGCATGCAAGTTTAAACAAATCGTAGTTAGGATCTTCAGGATTATAACTCACGCCCTCCTTTAATTTGAAAATGTGAATAGGAAATATCGGTGTTTCACCAAATCCTAATCCTGCTTCTTCGGCAAGTAAAATATTTTTAATGACCATTCTGCCTTCTGGTGAAGTGTCTGTACCATAATTTATTGATGAGAACGGGGTCTGCGCTCCAGCCCTGGAGTGCATTGTGTTTAGATTATGGACAAACGCCTCCATAGATTGGAAAACTGCTCTGTCAGTCTCTCGCAAGGAACACTCCCTTGCAAGCTGTCTAATTTTTTCATAGTTACTGCCAATCTTAGACTCAAATACTTGTTTTTCCTCTTTGTCGTATGCTTCATTTGGGGTGAGTGTTGGTTTAACGCCTCGTTCTTTTTCTATGCACTTGATCATTTCTTTAACCTTATCTTGTGTAAGGCCACTTTCACTAGCTATTAATAATATGCCTTTAGAGAAATTGTCAGCATAAATTCTCTTGTACGTTTTTGCAACTCCGTTTGCCATAGCATAGTCAAAATTAGGAACGCTTTGGCCACCATGCTGATCGTTTTGATTACTTTGAATTGCTATACACGCCAGAGCCGCATAACTTTGAATATCATTAGGTTCTCTTAAAAATCCATGTCCTGTTGAAAATCCGTTTTTAAACAGTTTTATTAAATCAATTTGGCAACATGTTGTAGTCAATGAATAAAAGTCAAAATCATGAATATGAATATCACCTTGCTTGTGTGCTCTAGACTGCTCATCTGTTAAAAAGTGTTTTTCGTAAAAATCCTTGGCGCCTTCGCTACCATACTTAAGCATAGTCCCCATTGCTGTGTTGCCGTCAATATTTGCATTATCGCGCTTCATATCACTTTCGTTGGCATCGCTAAAGGTAAGTTCACTATATACCCGCATAAGCCTTGAATTTAGTTCCCTTGACTTTGTGCGATCTGCACGATAGAGAATATAATTTTTAGCAACATTATGATACCCACATTCCATAAGAACATTTTCGACTACATCTTGTATGTTTTCAACAGTAGGATCTACATTCGGAAAGGAATTCATTAATTGCTTTTCAGCTTTCAGAGCAATCTCATTACATACAAGTTCGTTAGCTAACCGATTTGAGGCACTCATCGCCTTGTGTACGGCTTCCTTAATTTTTTTGATATCATAATCAACTTGACGACCATCTCGTTTAATTACATGCATAAATACACCCCTAAATTATATATTGTGTCTTCTCCACCGCATTAGCTTTCTTCATATTGAACAGTTTAAGTATATATAAAAAATTTGTAGTTAATAAAACATTTTTTATATTTCTAAAAAAT
>JAITQU010000164.1 GCA_031288735.1 Christensenellaceae bacterium | reverse complement strand
TTGAAAGGAGATAATCCGTGAATTTAAGCAATTTGATGAAAAATCGACTAGCAAGCCTCAAAAAATTTACTGTTTTTACTTAATTGGGCACATTCATAATAGTTTTTGGAGGTTGCCTGAATAATTATTTCGCATATAATAAGATGACTCAAAGGCCATTGTGTCGGTGTAAATTTTAAAAAACTGTTCAATGCGTTGACGTTCCTTGTAGATACAATAAACCTGTTGAGCATTTAATTCGGTATAATTTGATCTAATGGCAACATCTAAAAACCTCCTAGTGTTTCGCTAAGGACTTGCCTGAGTGCAGTTTCCGTTAAACCTCGCATTTCCAAAAAGCGGATAGTTACTGTTCACACCCTATATGAAAACAACAATATAGCGCATAGAGCGTAATTTTTTGAAATATCAAGGATGTAAAATGATTAGTAGCTAATCTCCCTAGACTAATTGAGAGTTTGACATTTTCTATCAAAAGTATTATATTTGTGTCATGAAAGACTTTTCCGAAAAGCTCAAAGTTATTCCATCTTCAAGTGGTGTATATATTATGCTAGATGCGCATGATCAAATTCTCTATGTTGGGAAAGCAAAAAATCTTAAAAATCGTATTCGACAATATTTTCAAAATTCCGTATCTCAAACTGAGAAAACCATGATCCTTGTTGAAAAAATTTCTGACTTTAGGTATATAATAACCAATAGTGAAATTGAAGCCTTAATATTAGAAAACAATCTTATTAAGGAACACAAGCCCTTTTATAATATTCTTTTGAAAGATGATAAATCATATCCCTATATAAAAATCAATCTTAAAGCAAATTTCCCGATCTTGGAAATAACACGCAAACTAAAAGACGATGGTAGTAAATATTTTGGTCCTTACATGCTGGGTATAAACCCAAATATGATCCTTGATATTTTGCATTCCGTATTTCCAATTAGAAGTTGCAACATTGAACTACCAGCCAAACACCCAAAGGACAGGGAATGCCTAAATTATCACATTGGCAAATGCTTAGCCCCCTGCACTAACAGAATAAGTAAAAGCGAATATGCTGATATAGTTAAAAATATTATTTCATTCCTTAACGGCGATGATAAAGAGATTCGGCATTCTCTTATGTCAAAAATAAAGTCGGCTTCAGAAAAAGAAGAGTTTGAAATTGCGCTTCAGTATCGCGACCAATTACGAGCACTAGATAAGCTTATTAGAAAACAGAACATTAATTTCCCGAAAGAATTCTCTCTTGACGTATTTGCATATGCTACTAATGGTATGTTTGGTGTAATTAACTATCTGGTAGTACGTGGTGGCAAAATTATAGGTGCTCAAAACTATCAAGTAAGTGAAGCGGGTAGTGATCAAGATATCTTATCTAGTTATATTATGCAGTTTTATCAAAAGAACCCAATGATTGCAAGCGACATTATTATCTCTTCTAAACTTATATTTGAATCTGAGCTTAAAAGTTATCTCAGCGAAAAAAAAGGGAGCAAGGTGAATATAATTGTGCCACAGAGAGGCAATATGCATCAGCTTTTAGAAATGGCATACGCGAATGCAAAGGAGCATCTTAGTAGCACAATTTCTGCAATTTCAGTCAAGGAAGCGATGACAAGAACGGCAGTTGAACGTCTTAAGTTTGCATTAAATCTTCCATTTCCACCTAAGCGAATGGAGTGCTTCGATATTTCCCATATCAGTGGCACAGACAAGGTTGCAAGTATGGTGGTATTTATAAATGGAGAAGCATCAAATAAAATGTATAGACGATTTAAAATTAAAACCGTAATAGGCAATGATGATTTTGCTTGCATGAAAGAAGTGTTGAGCAGACGATTAAATAGACTAACTTCGACTGATGAAAGTTTTTCTGACTTCCCTGATCTTATTATTGTTGATGGTGGGAAAGGACAGTTATCGTCAGCGTATTCTGTTGTTGAGCCAACTGGCATCCATTTAATTGGACTTGCGAAGCGGGAGGAGGAAGTTTTTTTTCCAAACAATTCAACGCCATTAATATTACCAAAAGGAAGTTTGGAACTATCTCTGTTGCAACGCATACGTGATGAGTCGCATAGATTTGCAATAACTTATCACCGAGTTTTACGTAAAAAACACCAAACACGATCGGATTTGCTTAATATTCCTGGCATTGGTGCAAAGAAAGCACGCACTTTACTAATTTACTTTAAAAACATTGAATCGATTGCTAAAGCAAGCATTGATGATCTTATGAATGTGGATGGATTTGGAAAAACACATGCGCAATCCGTGTATGACTATTTTTTATCGATTAGAAATGATGTGTTCTATCATGACTAAATTTGCACTGTTATGATTACCAATATGGTTTTAACACCATCCTTCATTGATTAGGTATACATAACGAAAGCTGTATTGAGTCGAATCAATATTTTAAACGACTCTTTTCTATTTTGTGTGGCTATGAAAAACTTGGTGTCATCTATTTAAGATGTTGCTTTGGAGTAGCATTAACATTTTGTTCAATTTAAGTGTGAGCGGTAACAAAATATTGATTCGTACGGATTGGATTCAAAGGAGTATGTGAGGTTTCCTGTGGCTTTTTAATAATGTGAAATTTAGAGTAGCGCTAAACGAAGAACACACTCTCTTTCACATTTTGATTCACATGCCTTTATTAAGACTTTTGCCTTCTTAGTGTGGATACTGGTTTTTCTTTTTTCCTATCTTTTTCAACGATGCTATTCTATCGCGCATTATAATAGCTGTTTCAAAGTCAAATGCATCGCTTGCTAACTTCATGAGTTCGGTTAGTCGATCTATCTCTGTTTCTATCTCAGATTTGTTTTTACACAATTCGACATCTTCTACTTTCTTCGATATCATCAGCGTATTTGAAATTGGTTTTATTATTGTTCTAGGAGTAATGTTATTTTCAGTATTGTATTCAATTTGCTTTGATCGTCTTCTGTCAGTCTCATCTATCGCAGATTTCATACTATTAGTTACCACGTCAGCATAAAAAATGACACTTGCATCTCGGTTTCTGGCCGCTCTCCCTACTGTTTGAATTAGCGATGAACGTGATCTTAGAAAGCCCTCTTTGTCAGCATCAAGAATAGCAACAAGTAGAACCTCTGGAATGTCTAGACCTTCTCGCAATAGATTAATTCCAACAACTACATCAATATCTCCCTTTCTCAACCGTGTAATAATCTCGATTCTATCTAACGTGTCAACATCACTATGCATGTATTCTACTTTAATATTGTGCTCTCTAAGATAGTTAGTTAGACTTTCCGCCATTTTTTTTGTCAATGTCGTTACAAGTGATCTACCACCCTTTTTAATACTAGAGTTAATTTCTGATATTAGATCATCTATTTGTCCTTCGGTTTTTCGTATGCTGATAGGTGGTTCAATTAGCCCAGTAGGTCGCACTACTTGTTCAACTATGCGTGATGCAAGATTTAATTCATAGTCAGCAGGTGTGGCGGAAACACAAATAAGTTGCTTTATACGGCTATTAAACTCATCAAAATTCAACGGTCTATTATCAAATGCAGCTGGTAATCTAAATCCAAAATTAACTAGGTTTTGCTTGCGTGAAAAATCACCACTGAACATACCTCTTATTTGTGGTAATGTAATATGGCTTTCATCGATGAATACAATAAAATTATCTGGAAAGTAATCTATTAAAGTAAACGGTGCTGTCCCAGGCAGTCGTCTGTCAAAATATCTTGAATAATTTTCAACGCCACTACAATAACCCATTTCTCTAATCATTTCGAGGTCGTAATTTACTCTCTCTTTTAATCGCTGAGCTTCGATGAGTTTATCTTCCGACTTAAAATATTTGACTCTTTCGTGCAGGTCAGCTCGAATCTGATCTAATATTTTTTCGTTTTCATCTCTATCTATAAAATAGTGAGTTGCTGGGGGGATCGATATATGTGTTAATGCGGAAATTGCTTTTCCCGAATTAACATCAAACTCGATCAACTTCTCAATTTCATCCTCGAAAAATTCAATTCTTACTGCTTTTGTATTGTAACTTGATGGGAAGATGTCTAAGATGTCACCTCTAACCCTAAATGTAGACCTTTCAAAAGAAATATCGTTTCTCTTATACAGAATTGATGCTAGTCGATCAATGAGCGTATCTCGATTAATGATGTCGCCTGGTCGCAAGGATATTGTATTTTTAAGATAGTTCTCAGGTGCACCTAAACCATATATGCACGATACTGATGCAACAACAATGACGTCATTTCGCTCAACTAGAGATGAAGTTGCGCTGTTTCGAAGTCTATCGATTTCATCGTTGATTTCCAAGCCTTTCTCAATATATGTGTCGGTTCTTGGTATATAGGCCTCAGGTTGAAAGTAGTCGTAGTAAGAAACAAAATATTCAACCCTGTTGTGTGGAAAAAGTTCCTTAAATTCATTGCAAAGCTGTGCAGCTAAAGTTTTGTTATGTGCAATAACGAGTGCTGGTCGATTAAGCTTATTAATAATATTAGCCATTGTAAATGTTTTGCCACTACCAGTAACGCCTAATAGAACTTGCAATCGCTCATTGCACTCAATACCGTTTATGAGTTGCTCTATTGCTTCTGGCTGATCACCACAAGGTGCATAAGCACTCTCTAATTTGAACTTAAAATATTCCATCAGCCTTTTGCATTAGCAAGTATAGCATCAACTATTACTTTAACTGCCCAACTCAAAAGTGCAAATGCTATTGTAGTGATAATACGTCTAATAAGTTTTATCTTTGACTGCTTCTTCTCGCGCTCGTATCCTGATCCTTTTTCTTTTAAAGATATAAAATATACTGGTTCACCTTTTTTTGTTGCCAACTCATATTCAAAATATCCGTCAATCGCAAGTGCTTCTATCATAGGAGCAAGATCAGACTCAGCAAATTTAACTTTATATGGAATCTTAGAAAGTATCTCAAGTGGTGTTATGAGACACTGTCCTGTTTGTTGCGATGCAAAATGATATATAGCATTCATTAAATGTTTTTCTCTTCGATTTATGACCATAATTTAAACCACCCAATCTTCATGCTCATTGAACTTACTATTTTGCAAAATGCCTGTACTTATTAATAAATATCGTAAAATTATAACACGAATTTTAAAACAATATCAATAGCTATGCCAATTGCGCTTGCAATAAATGCACCTAAAAAGCCGCCAATGAATGCATGCCGCCCAATTTTCTTATAGTCTGTTTTAATTGTTATTTGGTTAGGATCAAATGAAGCCAAGCTTGGAGTATTTGTTTTTGAACGTATGTCATTCTCTACTATAAGTCGTCCTTTTGGCAAAGCAATAACACAATAATCTTTTCCATTGTGGTATCGCAATCTGATACATTCCGTTAGTGAGAGTTCTTTAACAATATCATCGAGCTCAACTTGCGTCAATCCTGGAACAGCAGTTAAAAACTCATCACTCTCAATAATTGCTGCTTCTCCATCCTTGGATGCCTCATTCATCACAATGAGAACATCAAGAGTATGTTTATTCATACTACATAATCCTCCTCGTAAAAAATATTGCACCTAACAATGCCCAATTATTATGCGTTGTTCTGCAGATATTTAGGTAATTATAGCATATTTAGTATTTATCGTCAATGTAATTGATTATGAATAGATGATTGACTGACGTGTTGTGTTACTGTTCACACCCCATATGAAAACAACAACAACCTAATTATTAATGACCTAAATCCAAATCAAATTTCAAAAATTGCTATTTTAAATGGCTTTTCTACATTTAAAACGATCATGT
>JAITQU010000037.1 GCA_031288735.1 Christensenellaceae bacterium | reverse complement strand
TTTTTAATTGTTTTGACATCTACTACTAACTGATTCATCTGTTACTCCTTTTTTGGCATTTTTGTTGGCAATTTGTTTGCTTTATCCCATTTTTCTATCTTCGATTTTCTTCTTGGCTTATCTAATAATCCTTTTACAAAAAGCAGGCACTCGAGTTTGTATTGGTCATCTCTAAATGCCTTTTCTGTGGCGTGAAGCATTACATCATCTGTTTCGCCTATGGCATGGGCATGTCTTAGTTTCTTGAGCGCAATTGTATCTTCAGCGATAGTTATTCTTAGTGCTGTGAGATATTTATCAAAATCTGGTTTAGCCATTCTCTTGCACCTTTCTCTTTCTAAATTGTGGTTTTGCGGGAGCGACTTCTAGTACCCTATCCGTACTATCTAATTCGTACTGTTTTTTTTCTATAGTTTCAAGATTTTGATCTTCGCTTTTCTTAATATCATTTGCCGCTACGCCTAGTCGGTGACTATCATTGTCTATGTTCTTGTTCATCATATTTGCTTTTATGACATTGGCTACTGGAACATCCATGGTATTGTTTGTGTTATCTTCTCCTGGCGCATAGTGTTCGATTGGTGGCTTACTCAATATTCCTTGCAGAATTTTGCGATTGCTGTATCTATAGGGACGGGTTTTTCTTTCTTTTTTTTATTTTGAACGTTTTCTTCTTTCGTTATTTGCGCTAGGTTTTCTTCAATCTGTTCAGATCCCGCTACCTTTTTAGCAACGATTTCCCAGATTCCACTTCCCCATGTTTTGTTTATAACCCCAGCGATCCTCTCACAGTCCGTCTCGCTTTCGAACTTATAAACACCATCATCAAGCTCCTTGCCAATGACGTTTGCTCCAGTTACACTAGCTACATATTTGTGAACCCCATCGTCTTTTACTGTTTCTAAATAATACATTTTTAACCTCACTGCTCTTGTTATAGCAATTTTTAAATGATTTCATCTCGGATTGCTTTCGATTTTATTAACACCTGTGTATTTGTTCTAATAAGTTGTTTCTATATGAGCTATGTTGTCATCCTTAATTACATACAAAGTAGAATCGGCTGGAATATTTAGTTCGTCTCTATGGCTTATTATAAAAACGCTACTTGTATTATATTCGCATACAAGATTCATGATCCGCTCGCTTAAAGTTATATCTGCAGCATCGGTGCACTCATCAATGAATAACAGATTGCTTTCATCTCCCATTAATTCGGAGAGGAGTTCTCGCAGTGCAGTTTGTATTACGAGAACAGCAGCGCACTCTTCCCCGCCGCTTAGATTCTCAAATTGCTTACCCTGATAAGTGATTTCAATATTGGACGCTTCCTGTTTGAAAGATACATCAACATCAAAATATTTGTGTGCATAGTATTTAGCCTTTCTTTCGAATAGTGCAATTATATCTTCTAAAAGAATAGTCCTGAATTTTTTCACTGCAAAATTTTGTAGTTTGTTTAGTTGCTCAGCTTTTGTCTTGTAGTAATCAATCTGTGTTGTTTCCGTTGCGTATTCTTTTTCAAACTTTTTTTCATCTACGCTTTGCAACTTAATGCGTTCGGTTAAATCGCTGACCTTGTTTTTGTAGTCGCTCACTTTGCGTTCGAATTCTTCTATTTTTATAGTCGCAGCTTTGATGGTGCTTTCGCATTGTTCTTTTTCATTCTTGTTTTGTGCAAACTTCTCTCTTTGAATTACATATTCATTACGTAGTGATGACAATTGTTCATTCATTTCGATTGCACTTTTATCATTGTCCCAGTTATTGCGCTCGGCATCAATTTTCAACTGTTCTTGTTTCTCAATATTGTTAAGATATACAGCTTGCTCTGTTTCTTTTAAGCACACTTCTTGTTCAGTTGCAACTACCATATTTCGTGCCAGCTTTAGAGTTTTTAGTGCATTCATATAATCTGATTCGGCTTCGTCTTTTAGCGAAGCTTCATTGCAAACATTAGCCATTTTATCCACCACCTTGGCCTCGTATGGAGTTAGATCGATCTTATGTTCATCATCCCCCCACGGCTTGCCACAAGTAGGGCACTTAGTCGATTTTTTTAAAGTCTCTAACTCACTTAATGCTTGATTATAGTCTTGCTCCGCTATAGCGAATTTGTTGTTTACGAGTTGTAAATTCCCATACATGGTTGATTTGTCAATCTCACTGTTTTTAAGTTTTTCATTTTGCTTTGCAAGTACATCCCTGATTGTTTTCAATGCCACTTCGTTTTGATCTCTTGCTGTTTTTATTGCTTTTTCTTTGCTGGATTGTAGTTCAGCAAGTGCTCTCTCCTTTTTTTCAGACTGTGTTTTTTCGTATGCACGAAGTTTGTCACTAAGATCCGTTCCAGCTTTCTGGATGCTATCTGTTCCATTTTGAATATTGTGCTCCTTTTCAAGTAATAATATTAATTGACTTTGTAGTACTTCCCTTTCACTCTTTAAGTTTATTATCTGTTGATCGATGTCAGGAGGCAATCTAAGCGAATCCAAGATCCTTACATTTTCGTCTTTTAATTTTTTCAACTCGTAAAGTTTCACTTCAGTTTTTAATCTTTCATCCTCTGCATTCCGCTGTTGTTTTGATGTCGCTAATTTCATTTTTGACAATCGCTCTTTAATCTCTTCTATTTGAAAATCACTGCGCGTTAGCTTTTCAAGAATTTCTTTCCTTTTAGAAGCTGGATTTGCCGTGAACGCATTGGGCTGACGTTGTCCAAATATTACAGTTGCGCCTATGAATTCTGGCGTAAATTCCGGAAATTTCTGTTCTATTAGTTCCTGTGTATCACGTATGCCTTTCCCGCTACAATCAACACCATTTTCAATTAATTGAATTGACTTGCCTTTCGTTCTTTTTATTTGATATTCCTTGCCATCTTTTTCAAACTGCACTTGAACATAACAATCCCCGTCTGAATATTGATTTTTAACATCAGTGCCACCTTTTACCGTTTGATTTGTGAGCACCCAGTTCAGGGCATTGGCAATACTGCTTTTCCCTGTGCCACAGCCTGTGGTGTTTGGGTCGGTATTGTTTAATCCTTTGATACGCACAAAGCCACGATTTTGCAAGTCTAGCTCACATTCGCCGATTGCCATAAAGTTTTTAATGCGTAATTTTCTAAAGACCATTGTTTACACCCCTGTATTTATTATTCGGTATTTTATTAGATCTCGTTTATTACAGCTAGTTGTCCGAATTCAGCTATAGCACAACGTTTGAATTTTTTGATATGATCTTCAAACTCAATGTTATTTTCTGTATTCTGCTGTGCTATGCGCTTTTTTGCTATTACTAGTTTTTTTCCACCAGCCAGATGTTGATCTATCAATATCTGCGCTTCCTCTGCTAAATTCTCAGTAACTGTTATTGCCAATATTGTTTTATCGTCACTAGCCTTTTTAATGATTTCTATATCTTTTTCAGTCTTGATTTCTACGTTTGCAAATTTCATAGCGCATGGATTAGGAATGAATTTGACACATTCCCTTGGTCGGAACCCGCTTGTAAATGCCATTTCATCAAGCTCCCATATGCCGTGTGGATGTTTTCTATAATCCTCGCTTAAATTCTCTCCGTCCACATTTCCAACAATTAATATTTTTTCACTAACCCATTGCGTGTTGTGAATATGTGCATTAACAATGAAATCACTATGCGCTTCTAATTCAGCCATGCTCCATCCATTTTTCTCTTTGACCATCCCGTAGTCCATGCCTTTAATATCGTTATGACTTACAATTAATGTTGGAATGGATCTATTCATTCCAACAAGATATTCTGCTAGGGGTTTTCTATCTTTCTCTAACACGTATGGCAAGTATACGATATTCATCTTTCTGTTTGAATCTTCGACCACGGTATGAACTACCCAGGTTGGTGTCCTAATCATTTTTGCGAACGGCACAGCACAATCACTGTCGTGACCATTCGTTGAAAGTCCATGATTGCCACGTATCGCTTCCCACTTTTGTGTAATCGGCACGATCTCTTCGATCATGCTCAATTCCTCTGCATCCAGAACAGCTCTACTAACGATGTCGCCTAGTTGCATTACTTTTTCTGTAGGATGTTTTAGAGCATAATCATCTATCCATTTTATTGTTTCAAGCAAGTGTACGAGCCTAGGGCTAAATCGTTTCGAGTACGGATTTTCTTTTCGCAATTTCACTTTCAGTATTGAATAGCGTATACGGTCAGCTGCAATATGCACATCTCCTATAAATATCATTTTTACTCCTCCTCATTCCTAATCATCGTTTGTGCGGAAGCCCAACACAACCATTCTGACAATGTCATGTTTGTGTATCGGTTAGCTTTGGATTTAGCATGTCTACATAATCTCTCAATCGTTCGCCAGTTCTTTAGTTTATCCTCAGACATTCCAACTCTTGCAAATATTCCTTTTCCACCATTAAAAGTCCTGCAAGTTTCACTTTGCAGAATTTTCACAACCGACATCACATATCTGAATCCAGCTATATTAGTCGGAATCCCTTCGTCAATCAAAAACTTGTAAATGTTTTCACTCATTTTTTCCTCCACATGTTATTATCAGCACTTTAAGAATAAATGTGAAAATATTATGATATTTTCAAAAGGGGGTTCGTGTTTTTGATGAA
>JAITQU010000007.1 GCA_031288735.1 Christensenellaceae bacterium | reverse complement strand
GTAGGCGTTAGTCGGCGGGAGTACGTCACAATCGAGTCATTAAAATTACGACCAAAGTTTTTCTAAGCAATAAAAGTCTCTAGTATCAGCATTAAATATATGAACAATTACCGACCCATAGTCGAGAACAATCCAGCGTGCCTCACGCAAACCTTCCTTTCTTGTGGCAAAGATGCCATCACTTTCTAGGTTCTCCTCTAAAAGCTCTGCTAATGCTCTAACATGCGTGATATTTCGTCCTGTTGAAATTACAAAAAAATCTGCTATTGTTGTTTTATCAGAAACATCAAGTATTTTAATATCGCCTGCATTCTTTTCTTTGAGAACGTTTGATATTTTCTCCGATAATTCAGATGATTTTAAATTACCCTTATCTGTTATAAAAGAGTGCTTT
This sequence comes from Christensenellaceae bacterium, assembly GCA_031288735.1. Taxonomy (GTDB): domain Bacteria; phylum Bacillota; class Clostridia; order Christensenellales; family DTU072; genus JAITQU01. Next base: position 4,501 of record JAITQU010000007.1, on the reverse strand, counting down.
TTTTCTGTAGCCATTTTTCCTCCAATCTTTATAATGCTATACTTTAAACCTATTTACATGATTTTTTGCTTTTTTTAAGGATTTATATGATAGTCTATTAATGTCTATTTATTTTATAGTAATCACAAGCCTTTAGTGTTAACTCATCTACAGGCATATTTTTGGATTTGATATGTGTGACATTTCTTTGTAGTAATTTTACAAATCCTGCATGAAAATCCTCATCAAGTGTACTTCGAATGGAATCGATACCATCAAAGCTCCGATCATCTTCTAATTTATCAGCGACATAGACAAGAATTCCTAACGGTGACATGTTTGGTTTTCCTGTGGTATGATACTCAACTGCATCAAGTATCAGCTCATCAGTTATCCCAAACACTGACTCGCATATAACTCTACCATCATATTGGTGTATTATTTTAGATGAATTGGTAGGATACTGATTTTTAAGTGGACGGATTTGTTTTGCTACATCGTGTAGGACAGAAGCAATAAAAGCAGATCGAAAATCAATTTTTAGCACCCTTACATACCTACTAGCAAAAATAGCTGTTCTAGCAGAATGCGCATACAACTCGTCATCCTGCATTTGTTTTAGTCTAGTAAGCATTTGTGCATATTCTCTATACAATCCATTATTTTTAATGTAAGAAAAAATCTCAGCCTTGATGTAGCCTTTTGTATCATAATCAAGCTCAAGCCGAGCCTTTAGCTCAGATGATGAAATTGCACTTTCATCATTACTACTAAGTATCCGTATTTCTCCACCATATTTAGAGGTAAGCTTATTTATTATAGAGTTAATGTCGTGGTAGCCTTTTCGAGGTGCTACAGCAAGTGTGATTTGTTGTAATATTTTTTCAGGGGCATGCCATGTCTCAAATGAAAACAATCCATCAGCACCAATTATATAATATTGTATGCCGCCATATTTTTCTTTTAATCTTGGTATTATTTCTGACGTGTAACTATTATCAAGTGCTACATCATTTTCTATAGTGTCAATAATAATGTATGGTTTGTCTTGAGAAAAGAGTTTAAGCATTTCTATACGGTCTTTAAAGGGTGTAAGATGTTTATCCTTGTGTGGTGGATTATGAGATGGAACTAGGACAAGCGCATCCAATCTCAAATCAGTTATAGCACTTTCAATGATTGTACAGTGCTCTATGTGAAAAGGATCGAAGGCACCACCAAGTATTCCGATTGCAAGTGTTGAATCATTCTGAAGATTCTTGTCTTGCAATGATCCGTTTCTTTCTATTTTCATTGTTTCCTATAGCTTTTAGCTTACCTTACCAAGTGCTAAATAATTTAGTCTTCTAAATTCAAAATTTAAATTACTAACTTATACTTCTTTACCATTTTCGTGAAATGGGATTCTGTTTGATCTTATTATCTTTTTCATTGCTTTCATCAAGTGAACGCCGCATTCCGTGATATGATATAATTGTTGCTATTTTTAGTCCGACAATTCCAAAAATAATCAACATTATAGATCCGATTATAACATATGTTAGCAAACTACTACGATATACAATAAAGTAACCATCCGTATATGCGGAAAACGTTAGATTGCCTTCGCGTAAACTGTATTTCTCGATATTATACAAATTGCCGTTCTTATCTAATAGTGCTACTTTATAAGAAAAAAACGGTGAAGTCTTAATGCCAGTGAGTGTAATTTGATATTGTGAGCCACTATCCATGCCGCCAGAATCAAATGAAATCTTATAGATTGCTTCAACATCACTTTTTGTTATTATTCTATTTGCGTTTTTCAAAAGGGGAGTTATGTGTGAGACATCTAGCGAAGTATGCAAATATTTGCTGACCGTGACAGCAGTTTCTGGCGCGAAACTACCAGTCAGATGTGCAGAATTATCAGTATCTCCATCTATTTGCGTAGTTATTGAATCTTTGTTTACGGTGATACTGCTTATTCTATAGCTTATTGTATAATTATTAGATTGTGCTCCCGTGCCCTGTATGTAGTATACGCCAGACACTGTTAAAATTGGTGGTCTGCCAGTTGCCGTATCTATTACGCTTAAAGACTCAATATTTATATTTGTTACACCTTCACCAGTAACAAAACCTGTATATGTAAATATAAAGCTTGGAGCTTCGCCCTGCTTGATAGTCTTAGATTCTATTGCTATGTTTAGGGATTGCTTTGAAATAATAATTGGCACATTTTTGTAGTCTTGATATTCTGTCGACATTTCGTAGTTTGTCGACTTTGCAGCAATGTTTTCAATCGCATATTCACCTGCTAAGATTGGCGGGTGTTCTAGTGTTTCACTCCTGGTAAGATCCCTATACGTTACCTCAAAAGTACAATCCGTAGATGAAATCGGTAGATTTGTATCTGTTGTCAAATATCCCATCATCGGTTCTACTGTAGTTCCAGAATATCTATAAATAACAGCAGATGCTATTGCCTTAACAATTGTCTTATTTACTGTATATTGTACCGTTTTCGTTGCACTGTTGTAATTCCGATCCCCCTCAAACAAAATTGTAACATCGTAGGCATGTGACTCTTGTGTGACTGAAGGTTTAGTCAAATTACTTCCATATCCAAACCCATCTGGTTGGTTATAGTTAAATGTTAAAGCACTGGCTCCTGCTATTAAATCGTCAAAGACACCTCTAACAGAGGAATTGTTGAATCCATTGAATCCATGATAATCTGCTACAAAAAAATCAGTTGACGAAGAAACTGCACTATTGCCAGCGACGACGATAACAGGATCTGCACGCGCTATTTTCATATACTTGAAGCATTCAGATAATGCATAGGAAAACTTAATTTGATAAAGTCCAGCATTGATTGGTTGAATCACTATGTTAGAGACAACACCATCGTCAATTGCGAAATATTGTATTGTTATATCGTAGAGATTGCCAATTTCGTTGCCCATATAATGCGCTTGAACATTTTGGAAATCAAGCGTATTGTATGTTCCATTGTATCTACTGACATAATAACCATCATCATCAACAACACTTGGATCAAATGTTATTTCTAATGAACTTGCCTCTTCATTTTGGAGAGTCGCACTATAATAAGTCATGGCATTTGCAACTTTTGTAGTCACAGTCACAAAAAAAAGTAAAAGCAATAAAGATATAAATATCGCTAAAAAAACTGTTATTATTGGTGTTTTGATGATATTGCTAGGTTTCCGCATTATCAACCTCTCCATTCCGCTTGGTGACTACACACACGTTAATATCATAGCACATAAGTTAACATTTTTCAAGCTTTTTAAAAGGACTAGATTATGCTCCAAAATTGCCGATAAACATCGATTTTAAACAAAACTGCTGTTGTTTGTTCATGTTTGTATAAACATAAAACAAAATAAGTTGATCATTACAAGTATTGTCTGAAATATATAGCTGTTCTTGAAATTATTCGAATATATTACACATTATTATATCATTCAATTTCGCAGTGTGGCGCTCATATAACTTTTCTGTTAATATATGCTACTAATTTTTTTGTTTGTCTATTAGATTTTCCTTACAAAATTGTCATCTAGTGCCTACACTCTATCAATAAGAAGATAACAAAGTCTGAAAACCCATGACAAAATGACGTTAAAAAATGCAATATGCACATAACTAAGATAGTGGAGGAATGAGGAGTGTATATTTAATTGGGCACTTTCATAATAGTTTTTGGAGGTTGCCCCTAATAATTTAGCGTATACAGAAATTTGGTGGATTTTCGATATCATCAGATGCATTGAAGCAAGCAAGTATCTCTTTTTGTTGTTTTATAAGAGCCTTTGTTAAAGAATTTCCAGTCTCGTTCGATACAACTGAAATGTTCGTCAATTTCTGGTAAACATTTTTCAAAGCCGTTGAGTTTTGGTGGATGTATTTATAAAGTTTATTTAGCATATAAGTTCGAATTATAATAGCTACAAATGTTACAAATATTTTTCCGCTTGTGGTTTTTTCGTTGTGTGTTCGTCACCTCTTTCCGTCCACTTCCACTTTTATTTGTTCAAACAGCTTTTCGACAGCATTTAGCACAATAGAAATACAAAACAACATTGGGATTAGCATTCATGTCTGTAGTAAAGAGTACGAAAACCCTTCCTCTTCCGATGTTTCATTGATAGAAGCGTTATTAGACTGAAAATCGACTTCAGACTGCCCCTCCTCTTCCCCGATTTACACAAATTAATATACACTCCCTTTTGACGTGATCGACAGCTATACCTGAACTGTTAAATTCGGGGGACTATTACAGGTAGCGTGCAAATAAAATAATAAAAAATTTGAAAAATCTGTTTTAGATTTTGGGACTAACAATTTATTCAGTTGAGGGGTGAACAGTAACAAAAAAAACGGGGAATTTCGGTTACTGTTCACACCTCAACGAAATTAATTGTTAATGTTGATAAATTCAAGACGCATTTCTTAAATTGCTATCTAAAAGAACTTTTTCTGCATTTGAAACGCTTATTACTGTGTCTTT
>JAITQU010000201.1 GCA_031288735.1 Christensenellaceae bacterium | reverse complement strand
TTTAAACTTCTATCGTGGTTTGTGGTTGGTGGGTTTTGCGTAGCGTTATTGTTGTAGATACTAGCATCTTTGATTTGGAGACGGTCTTGTTGGTTTGTCGTCTCTTTTCGGATTCATTTAATTTTGACGTCAAAAGATCTGGAGACAACCTGGAAGTAAGCTATATTGGCATTGATGATAGTAAAATTCCACAAAATTTCGAAGAAGTTTTTAATAGTGCGCTGTTAGAACAAAAAGTGAGAGGTATTATAGATAAAAAATGTAGTGGAATGCGTGATAAAATAGTCGAGATGGCTTTCTCGCATTTTAGATAAGGTAGGTGGTATTGTACCAATTAATGCCTTTTCAATTTTTGTTTCTCCCGGATACGGATAATGTATTGATAACTAACTTTGTTGGGGAGTATGTTAGTTTGTCGAGGGTTGATTTTGATGCGCTAGTTGATGGTCAGTTAGCGCAGACTGATATTTTAAACGACCTTGTATCTAAACACATTATCTGTTCTGAAGAAGATGTTGATAATGTCCTGAGGCTGTTGGCTATTAAATTCAGGTCTCGGAAGCAGTTTTTGTATGATTTCACATCATTGCATATGGTTGTACTGACATTGAGGTGCAACAGTTGTTGTGTGTACTGCCATGCATCCAGAAAAGATATGGATGCTGGCAGTAGTTACGATATGGACAAAAAGACTGCTAAAGCGGTAGTTAACAAAATATTTATGTCTCCCTCTAGATTTATAAAGATTGAGTTTCAAGGAGGAGAGCCTCTTTTAAATGAGAAAGTGTTAAGGTTTATAGTAAAATACGCCACACTGAAGAATTTATTTGAAAAAAGAAACTTGGAGTTTGTCGTTTGCACTAATCTTTCGCTCATAAACGAAAAGTTACTTCATTTTTTCAGAAAATATAACGTACATATATCTACTTCATTGGACGGGAAAAAAGAAATCCATGACTTTCATCGAAAAATAAAAGGATATTCAAGTAGTTATGATGTATTTGTTCGCTCTTTGAAACTTAGCAGATATATTTTAGGGAAAATCAATATAAATGCCCTGGTTACAATTACAAGGCACAGTGTTAATAGTATAAGATCTGTAATAGATGAATATGTTAACTTGGGATTCAATTGCATTTTTATAAGAGAACTAAATCCTTACGGTTTTGCTAGGCGTGCTTTTTCTGATATAGGGTATGACGCGAAAACTTATGTAAACAATTACAAAGATGCAATTGATTATCTGATAGAGCTAAATCTAAGAGGCGTTTGTATTACAGAATTTTTTGCATCTATAATACTTAAACGCATGTGCACTCCGTTCTCAACAAGTTTTGTAGATATGCAATCTCCAGCAGGAGTTGGAATAGATGGTGTCATATATAATTATAATGGCAAAGTTTATGTTTCCGATGAAGGGAGAATGCTGAGCGAAATGGGAGATGATAAATTTTGTCTTGGAAGCGTTTTTGATAAATATAATAACCTATTTGACAATCATTTTATGAAGAGAACTATAGGTAGATCCAGCCTGGAGTGTTTAGAAATATGTAATGAATGTGTATTTATGCCATTTTGTGGGGCAGATCCTGTTAGAACATATCTAGAGAGTGGAGATGAAACAAAATCGATGTATAACAGTAACATTTGCATTAGGAATAAGGGAATCTTTGAATTTTTTATAGATAAAATTGAAAACGGAAATCGTGAAGAAAAGAAAGTTCTGCTGTCCTGGGCTATTCAATGAAAACATTTATCGCTGAAAAAGCGCACATTATCAATTCAGTATTTGGAAAAATTGTTACCGAGCGTGTCAATTGGTTTGGAAGGAAGAATGACCTGATATTAGTGAGTGGCAATCATATAAAAGGTGATGAAAACTACGCTTTTGTAATCTATACTTCTGATCAGAATTATTTGGATTTTCCACATCTTGTTTGCAAATCCATCGTGCCACAGAAAAATATACGTACTGGAGATATTGCCTTTGTTGATGTTGATGGAGCAGTAAAGATAGAATATGAATATGGATCGCCGCATAACTATATCTTTGTTACCAATCGTTGTAATTGCTGTTGCCTATGTTGTCCAAATAATCAAAACGAAAAAATGATTTTCTCCAATATCGCTCATTCATTAGATCTGATAAATTTGATAGAAGAAAAAGACATTCCATGTTTGGTCATTACTGGAGGAGAACCAACTTTAGTTGACGAAGAATTGGTTGATTTGCTCAAAAAATGCGGAAAGCGATTTCCAAATACATTAGCCCTTTTGCTGTCAAACGGGATAAATTTTTCCCAGAATGATTATGTAAAAAAAATTGCTAAAGCTGCTCCGCCCAAATTTTTGATCGATATTCCTATTTTTGCTGATGTTCCATCTATCCATAATTATATTATGGGAAGTAGTGGTTTCTATAAGACGATAAATGGCATAATGAATCTTAATAGAAATGGAATAAACGTTGGAATTAGGGTTATACTAAATAAGCTTAATTGCAACAGGCTTGTGAATATTGCAAATTATATATATAGAAATCTTACTTTTGTATATCACGTGTCATTTATGCAAATGGAACCGTCTGGAAATGCTGCGAATAATATAAAAACTCTATGGATAGATCCGAAAGATTATGTTGATCAATTGAGTGATGCTGTAGAATTCCTATTACTCAGAGGTATAACTACTGAAATATACAATTTTCAACTGTGCCTATTACCAGACACAATGAGGCCATACGCATCAAGATCGATATCAAGCTGGAAGAATATATATTTGGATCAGTGTAGCTTATGTTGTAGACAAAAAGATTGTGCTGGTTTTTTTGCCTCTCAGCTAACATGCCATAGCGCCTTTATTAGACCAATACTCAACTAGGTGTATGGTCCCATATTAATGTTAATTTTTCGTTAATTCGCCCATTCACACATGAAGTGCAACATTGCCACACGTTCCGGTAGCAAAAGAGTCATGTCCGTGGATAATCTCATCCGGTGTTTTGTACTTTAACACCTTCCGCGGTCGATTATTCA
>JAITQU010000137.1 GCA_031288735.1 Christensenellaceae bacterium | reverse complement strand
ATAATTGTTTCAAATGTCAGAAACGCCCTTTAAAACAACAATTTTTAAAATTTATTTTAGATTTAGCGTAATTCTAATTAATTTTGTTGTTGTTTTCATATGGGGTGTGAACAGTAACTGTGTAGTTACTGTTCGCACCTCATATGGGAAAACATAGTTATTGTGTCCGTCCGATGCATGATATTTTAGAAAATGTCAGTGCTTTAGCGGATAAGGTCACAACATGATCGTTTTAAATCCAGAAAATGCTCTTCAAAATAGCAATTTTTGAAATTTATTTTAGATTTAGGTCATTAACAATTAAATTGTTGTTGCTTTCATATGGGGTGCGAACAGTAACTTTGTGTACTCGTAACTTGACATCTCATATATAAAACATGGTTACGCTCTCCTCCTCTATTTTCGCAAATTAATACACACTCCCAAACATTAATCTAGTTTACTACAAAATCCCGTCTAAAATCTAATATTATGCTAATAGAAAATGATGTTGAAGAACTCTCCCACCACTTAAGTATGCTGATGATATGGGGATAAATGATAATGCTACTATAAAAAAACATAAAGCGCACTTTTAAGATAAATATATTACTAAATTTTTGCATCGCAAAGGCGCAAGTCCCTTTAGTTTCTTTAAGATAACTTTGTCCTGTGCAATTTTTCAGATCATTTACACGTAGGATTGTAAAATTTTATATGTGGGCTTTTTAATCTAGAAAAATATTTCTTATGTTAGCTATATTGTATTCGAAAAAAAATAAATTTTAAGTGTGTCAACGGGGATTGAAGAGTGATACAATAGCTTATCGATATTTAAATCGATTATTTACCGATTGTCGAAATACAATTTTGAATCATTAAAACTAAAGTAAGTTTACCTTAAATTATCAAAGTTTAACTATCTAAAAGTTTTAACATTTTGTCGGCATTGTCATAAATTGTGTGAGCGTCTATCATTTTATTCCTTGGAGCTTCTATTGTGGTTTGTTTGAGCGTGCTTAACGGTTTATTTCCAAAAACATAGATATTATCGGCTACTGCCATTGCCTCTGTTATATCATGTGTGACAAATATTGTGGTTCGCTTATCATTTGTCCAGAGTTTTAAGAATAATTTAATTAACTCACATCGAAGATTTACATCTAATGCCTTAAACGGTTCATCTAGTAGAAGAATATCCGATGGATATACAAATGCTCTAGCAATTACAAGGCGTTGTTTCATTCCACCACTCATTTCTCTAGGATATAGATTTTTCGCACTATCTAGCCCTACAAGCTCTAAAAAAGTATTCATTAATACTCTTCGCTTGTTTCTATCTGAGTAAACACCAGCTAGAACAAAGTCAAGATTTCCTCTAGCTGTTTTTTCATAAATTAATCTCTCATCCTGAAAAACATAAGATATCCGTTTATCTATTCCTGTAATTGAACCGCTTTTTGTCTTTAACAGACCTGCAATCAAATTTAAAATAGTTGTTTTTCCACATCCCGAAGGGCCTAGAACACAATGAATTTTGTTGTCGTCAAATTGACATGACAATTTAGATAGAATCTCATTATTATCAAAGAAAAAACTAACATTATCAAACTTTATCATTAGACCTCTTTTTCTTCCCCAATAGGTTAACAAAAACCTTACTAATTCGTTTTGTTGCTGATTTTAAATTATTTAAGTCATTGTATTTCCAGGGCATGCTGATTTTTCCAATTTTTCTAAGGAATGTCTCACAACAATAACTCAAAGCAACAGCAATGACTAGCCAAGCGAAGGTTACTGCAAAATCAAAGCCTTGCTTTGCAGTCATTATTTTATACCCTATTGACATTGTCGGAAGCCCCATGATCTCTGCGGCGATGATTACCTTAATATTGAGACCAAAGCCTGACACTATTGATGCAAAAGCGTAGGGTAGGATTGTAGGAATATAGATGCCGAGTAGTTTCCGTACTTTAGATATTTTAAAAACTTTAGCCATCTCAATTAGGCGCACGTCAGTATTTTTTAGAGCGGCACGCATATTTTCATAGCTCATTGGAAAAACTACAAGAAATGCAACTACTATAGGTAATAGTTTGCTCCCAACTAGTAATAATAAGATAATTATTAGTGCCATCGTTGGCATTGCTCTAAGCACCGTTACAATTGGTCTAAGAAAGCCATCAATTATGTGGAGGTTCGTAGAAATAACTGCAAAAATGGATGCCACCGTAAAAGCTAATGCAAAGCTAATTATACTATTTCGAAGTGTTCTTAGTATTGCAGTAGCAAATACGGGGGTTTGTGCCTGAGAAACAATGACCTTTACTGTTTCTAGCGGCGTTGGTACGATTCCAGTTCTTTTAAATGTAGTTTCAGCTAGCAACCACCATATTGCAATTATTATAATAATAGTAGTCGCTCCCGCAATGAGGTTATATATACTGTTCGATTTTTCAATTTTATTTATCATAATAGAATGGAACGCCAGGAACCTTTCCACCTATAAGTGTAGGGCTCATTTCATAAATTAATTTTAGATATTTATCTACAGCCAATTTTGACTCCTTAGCACCTACAAAATCTAAGGGCAAGCGACCTGCATTTACGGCATTCGCCACCACTGCACCACTTGGTAAACCAGTTGACCCTAACGTTTTTGCAAGTTCTGCAGCTTCACTTGGATTTTCCTTAGCCCACGTAGCCGAAAGCTTTGCTAAAGCTATAAATTGGTCTATAAATACTATTTCTTGTAGCTGGAAAATTCGCTCATGGAATATTAAACCTGCTTGCGGGTATTTCTCGTCGTTGTTTTTTAGCTGCCATAAATCCTGCAGATTTATTTTTGCACTATACTTATTTTGTGTTGCGGTAGCGATTTGCGTAACAACTGGCTCTGCTAATAATGCAAATTTAATCTCTAAATCATTAATTTTCCCAGCTACTAAGGCATCCTTGACAAGAACTGCATCTTTTAAATAAATAATATGAACTTCATCGGATGCAGGAATATAATCTGAGCCCTGATCCTCTACATATTTTATTTCATATTGATCAAGTATGGCTCTTAATGTGATCCCAGGTGTATTAGCTTTAGCAAATGCTATAATGGTTTCACCCTTTAGTGAATCTATGTTAGGTTCGCTCTCACTAGAAACTATATGCAAAATACCCCAAATACTGACACCAGCAAAGCGATATCCGCTACCATTGTTATACATCATTGCACACACGTTTATTGGCGCAATAGCAAAATCAGGTTCTTGATTACTAAGAGCTGCTACTAATTGGTCAGAACTAAGTATTTGATAATTTAGATCAATCCGATTAATTACTGGATCATCACTTTGCATTTTTGCCAAACTCAAAAGCGGTGCACCATCAGGAATTGCTACCGTATAAATTTTCTCTGGAGCAGGTTCTTTGTTGCGTTTACAGGCAAAAAACAATGTCGCTACCACTAATGCTAGAGTTAAAGCAATTATTTTAGAAAATAAGTTCCTTTTCATTTTAATATACCGCCTTTCTGTTATTTGAAGTCGATTTTTAAATTATTATTATTATTATCCATCAATCTATTTCTAATGCTGTAATTGCCGATTTGACACTTACATTATTTAACCTGCCAAGCTTCCCTGCTAAGGCAGAAATCCGCTCTGCATCACCTGCAACCGCAACACTAATAATATTAATGTTATGAATTCTATCAGGAATTCCCATTCTTCCGATAATGATCTCGCTCATTTCTGTTAAAATCGTTTGAATACTTGATGCGGCTTCCTTGTTATCCTTAACTACTATACCAATTATGCCTATTCTGTTCATTTTTTTACTCCTTTTTAATTTTTTTAAAAATATCATTAACACTGCCTTTTACTTTGAATATTGCATTTTACTAAATATATAAATTTTAACTACAAACAAAAACCGTACTGTCAAAGACTAGTACGGTTGATTAAGCAAAAAATTAAAGGCTTACTCTCCGACTTGTCATCGATACAGGCTTTATTAGAATTTTACTACTATTAAATATGCATGTCAAGTTTTTTTGATAATTTGCGTTTTTTGATAATTTGTAAGGTTACTGTTCACACCCTATATAAAAACAACAACAAATTAATTGTAATGAGTTAAATCTAAAACAAATTTCAAAAATTGTTATTTTAAAGAGCATTTTCATTTGAACGATGATGCTGTGACTTTTCTAAAGCAGCGACATTTTTTAAAATATCATATAGCGTGTGAACAGTAACTTTGTAAGTAAATTCCAAAAGTAAGTGCAGAAGTGGCACTTGGTTTTGGAATTTACGTTGATAATTTGTAAAGTTACTGTTCTCACCCCAACTGAATTAATTGTTAATGTTGATAAATTCAAGACGCATTTCTTAAATTGCTATTTAAAAGAGCTTTTTCTACATTTTGAATCGGGAGTGTATATCAATTTGTGTAAATCGGGGAGGAGGAGGTATAAAAAAACACAAATTAGGAGGACAAAAATGAAAGAAAAGCTAACAAAAAAAGATGAGTTAATGAGAGAAGCTGTGTTGTTATGTTACTGTTCACACCTCAACTGAATTAATTGTTAATGTTGATAAACTCAAGGCGCATTTCTTAAATAGCCATCTAAAAGAGCTTTTTCCACATTTGAAACGCTTATTGCTGTGTCTTTTCTCGCTAAAGTGCAGACTTTTTTCTAAATATCATGCAACGGATGGACAGTG
>JAITQU010000119.1 GCA_031288735.1 Christensenellaceae bacterium | reverse complement strand
TTTAGCATGAGAAATCACAATAAATAGCATTTAAATGTTGAAATATAATCTTAAATTAGTAATTTAGTTTTGAATTGCTCACTATTTAAAATATATCCAGTTGGGGTGTGAACAGTAACAAAATTACAAATGATGGCGAACTCCTATTGATGCCCAAAATCTCTCAGCAGTTTTGTACAGAGTGACGTACTCCATCCGACTCAAACGCCGTAGGCGTTAGGCAGCGGGAGTACGTCACTAGAACAATAAATTTACGTTTATTCATTAAGTTGAGGTGTTAATTTGAGTAGTTTCAGGTTGAGAAAAAATCTTAGCTACGATAACACTGGCGTCATCTGGCTCACTGGCGTTGCTCTCAACAATTCTATCATAGTCTGATATTATTAAATTAGCTACTGCGTCTGGATTTCCAGTGCGCAATTCGGATAAGCGATCTACTATAGCATCTCGACCTAGAGCATCGATCACCCCATCAGAAACCATAATTATAAAGTTGCCAGAATTCAATATTCGCTTTTCCACAAGCGGCACAGCACCATCTACAATTATTCCTACAGGTAAACTACCACATTCAACAACCTCCACAACACCTTGATCTACTATGAAACTTTCTCTGCCGCCCATTTTAATAAAATCCGCACTTCCATCTGAGGTGTCAATTAGAATAACGTCAATGGCATTAAATTCCTCTGTATTCCTTATTGATAGAAGTCGGCTTACAGTTGTTGCTATTGTTGCATGGTCAAATCCTACTCTATAAAAGCTTTCGATTAAATTGATTGCATAGCTTGCATTTTTACCTGCATTAATACCACTCCCCATACCATCAGATAGAATAAGCATGATTTTATTATGTGCTATTCTTATGGCGCGGTGACGATCACCGATAAAGCCATCAACAGATTTGGCACGCTCCTTATTCCCATAAACAACTTGAAATCTTGTGGCTTTTTCAAGATATACTGATGTCATTTCATTGATGGTTTTTTCGATCTTGCATACCGCCATTTTAGTGCCTAGTATCATACTTATTAGGTCAGGAAGATTTGATTTTCTACTATCAGATTCTCGGACTACTATAATGACTGAGTAATCATTTTTGTCCATCCCATATATTATCGCTTCACTTGCATATATATTATTTGCAATTAGCTCTTCAATTAATCTATTTTCTTTGACAGTATCAAAGGAAAGTAGTTTCCCTATGTCGAGCCTTAAAGTCCCTAAGATGCTACCAACCCCTTTCATCTGTACACTAATCATTTCACGACTTTCGTTAAACTCTGTTCTACTTTGCTCGCATGATTTGTATCGCTTGAGTATTTCATTTGTAACCGAAATAATAGCATTTATTTTTCTGCAACGTGATGAAAGCATTTGAGGCGTGTCCAGAATTGTTGCCCGGTTAGTATTTAGTGCACCTGCAACAAGTCCAGTCACTATTATATCTGTATCTGCACCGTTCAAGGTATCCCTACAATTTGACAAACCAGGACAAGTGGCGCAACAACGCAGGCAGACTTCTTTTGTTATATTAGCGACATCTGCATGATCTTTAAGCGTTGAATTATCGATTTGTAAAATGTCTCCAATTTCACAAAATACCGAGGAAAGTGTTGAAATTTTTTCAGCCATAACATGCCTGTCTCGATTAATGAGACTGCGAGAAGCTTTACGGTCTTTAAAGCAGGTCTCAAATATTGATAAACTGTTCTTAATTTTATTAGGAATCAAAATAACAATAATTGCCCCTATGGCAGGTGCAAGCATTTTAAACATGGATATTGTCCCATCAGCTGATAAAATAAACCTAAGAAGAAAGTCAGTTACCACGATAATCATAGCGGCAATTCGGTGTGTAGGCTTTGAAAAACAAAAGGCTGTTAATCCATAAAGTACTGAAATAGTAAAGGCCGTGGAATCTAATGAATATATAAGCGAGCCTAAACCGAAAAACACAGAGATTGGGATAATAACTTTCTTGTCAATAAAAAGAAAAAGCACAACGGTTATGAGTAGGATTGTAAAATATATTTCAAACCAAGCTATTTTAAAAGACGTTATGCACATGCCAATGACGCATAGAATTACGACAGAAGAAATGTTTTCCTCTGTTGTGAATTTGAGACTAAAATGTTTTATTAGTGTAGCATAGAGAACAATAATTACACAATAAATGAACACTTGAGCTATGATTACTGAAATAGCTGTATATATAATAGCAGGGATATCATTGGCACCAACTATCATTACAGGAATTTGTGATACAAATAAATAAATATGTATAAAAAAGAGAGATATTTTTTTTTTGGTGTAATAGTGAACAAAGTACGCAAGTAAAATAACAGCACAGGGTGTAATACTTATCAAAAAAGAAACAAAGCTAAAATTTATTATTAACGATGCCACAACATATAATGTGGACAATAAAATGACGTTTTGCTTAGAATATATTAGTGCCATATAGAAAGCAATAGCAAACGGGCTTATAAGTATTTTTGATTCAAGAAAAAACAGCAAAAGAAAAAACAAGAAGAAAACAAAGAATTTAAGAGTTTCTATACGTCTCATATCTCAAATACTAACATACAATATCACACGAAATAGAAAGAAATCAGCGAAATTTTGTTTTAATTTGTAGAAAGTAACATTCGATAGAGTCAAGAATTCCTGAAGAGCTTATTAATGTTTTTAGGCACAGTTTAAAACTAATTGATTTCAAAAACCAAAGATAAATACTTCTAATTGTTATTAAAAAAGTTAAATTAATCTTCGGAATCATCAAGCTCAGGTAATTCAGCACCAACTAATGATGTATCAAGATCAACATTGGCTTGATTAACTAAGCGAGCGATCATAGCCTCCTTTTCGTCATCGCGAATCTCACGATGATGATAGAGGCTGTGCCCCTCCGACGCTCGTGTTGTATTATTGCTTTTCACTTTCTCCATTATCAGCTCATAGTCAGGGAGCTGAGTAATATCAGATAATCCAAACTTGCGCAAAAATTCATCAGTAGTAACGTATTCGCGTGGGCTTCCAGGTGTATCACGCCGACCTTTTGACTCAATTAATTTAAGTTTCAATAACATTGCAACGATATAATCAGAGTTAGTATCACGCACCATACTTAGTTCATGACGTGTAACTGGTTGTTTATATGCAATAATCGAAAGCCCCTGCAATAGAGTTTTGGACAATTCTCTTTCTCGTGTCTTTTGCAATAAATCAGCTATATTTTCACCGTATTTTGGATTAGTTTGAAATTGCAGTCTATTTCTGACATTTATAAGGATGATGCCATGCTCATCGCTATATGTTTTATATAATTGTTCAATGGCACTATCGATTTCTTTTTTAGTGTATTGTCCATTGAGACCAATGTATAAGTCTTCAACATTCAATGGTGCTCCAGCTGCAAACAAAACGGCTTCAATTATATTAATTAGCATTTGTTGCTTCCCCCAAAGTGATTTGCTCTATGCCTTCCGCTGAAATTTCGCCTAAGTTATTTAAATCTACATTATCAGTTTCTGGGGTGTGTCTAAGAAGCAAATCACCACCACGATAGATCTGAATTGATTCGGCTACGTGTCTTTTTAAAACTTCTAATACAGCAAGAAATGTGTTTATAATTTCAACACGTGAAAAATCTGGCGAATAAAGTTCAAAGAGGCTGACCTCTTTTTTTTCTCTAACAATGGAAATAATGCGAACCAGCATGTCAGATACAGTAAATCGTTCTTTAATTATAACTTGATTCTCTTCGATTTCCTCGTAGTACTCAATGTTTTCTAGCATGTCCTCGAAAACATCAACTAATTTCTCAACATTAGGATTTTTGATAACTGGACGGTAATCTTTAGGTGTATATAACGGCTCACGATAGAAACGATTTAAGATTTCCATTTCACCTAGAGAATCACTTACATCCTTAAACATTTTGTATTCTTCAAAGAAAAGGAGATTTGATTCTTGAGCTTTCCTAGCAGAGATTTCACTGAATTCTTCATCAAGCTCGGCAAAGGTTACTTCATCTTCTTGTGATGGTAACATCTTACGAACCTTGTATTCAATGAGTGTAACCACGAGCACAGCTAATCTTGCAATGATATTAAAATCCTTTGTTGGGATTTCTGATATGTATTTCATGACCTTGGCGGTAATTTCTGTTAAATGGACTTCCAAGATATCGACCTTTCCTTCACGACAAGCCTTATAAAGAAAATCAAAAGGAATAGTTTCGTTATAATAATGGTAATTGAATGCCAATGTATCGGATACATCAGGAAGCGCACCTTCCTCGTCCTCTTCACTTAAGGCAAGTTCAGTATCTTCTAATAGATCGTCTATTTGGTATTCAGCGGTAGATTGTTGTTCGTTTTCTAGGTCGTGCGGCATCTTGATCTCCAGTGTTTTGCATTATATAGTTGTGGGTGATTTTTTGTTTAGTGAACTAGTAATAGATTGCCAATGTTAGCAAGAGGAATGATAAAACTTGTGCTATAGTATAATGGCGGCTATAAGATCGAGTATAAGGTCTCCAAACACAGAGAATATGTCTAGATATCTAAGTATTGGGACATATGCGGAAATAGTTCGAGAGGCCCAACTTAGTAGAATAATTCCATACAGTACAAAGCGACCATATTGGTGCATGAATTGCAAAAACTTATTATCGCTAGGTAATATTGATGCTAGAAAGTTAAATCCATCGAGAGGAGCTATTGGTAATAGATTAAAAAACGCTAGCATGAAATTTGACAATACCATGTATATACAGAAGTAGAAAAGAAAGTTAATCAAAACTACAACAAATTTACTAGGCACACCAGTTGAAATATTTACCTCGAGCTTTGCGACTAGAAAAAGAAAAAGTATGCCTAGCGATGCAAGTATGAGATTCGCAGTAATGCCTGCAAGGGATACGGCTATGCGACCCTTTTTGTAGTTATTAAAATTGTATGAATTTACAGGAACGGGCTTTGCATAACCAAATCCAACGATAAGAAACATCAGGATGCCAACAAGATCAAAATGTTTAATTGGATTAAGCGTCATGCGTCCAGCAATTTTAGCAGTATCATCCCCACATCGATAGGCAACATAAGCATGAGCAAATTCGTGGAATGAAATTGAAAAAGCAACTACGCAAATGAATGCCAATATCATAACGATAGTGTCACTTATGGAAGCTCCATTTTTCAAGCTTTGAGCAATATTCCAAAAAAACATTAATACCTCACTGTAATACTACATTAGGAGTATTGAAAAAATGCAAAAATTAATGAATATGTAAATTGATACATATATTTGTTGCAGGATGTAACCTGTATTGACCTAAAATCAACACACTACTATTTTTTTAATTCATACTATTTCATCTGATTGTGTAGTCTATTATGATAACTGGTGACGTACTCCCGCCGACTAACGCCAACAGCTTTTGAGGCGGGGGCTTCTTGGGAACTCAAACTCACGGCAGGATGTTTTACCAAGCTATCCCCTGTGCGTCCCACGGTTCGATGTAATGCACTAAGAGGTGAGTAATCGAAGTCCTTCGCGCCGAATGTTGCGGCAGCGCTAATGTCTCTATGATGATGTGCACCACAGCTTTCGCATGTCCACGACCTGTCGTAATGTCAGTCTGTCGCTACATAGCCACATACATGACACAGTTTAGGACGGAAACCACTTATCAATCGCCCAGAGGAACTTTCCTTGTTTAGTCAACTTGTATCTGAGGAAACCTAAACATTCCCCAGCCGTTGAGATACGCTTCTCCAAAATTCAGAGATTGCGCCATTCCCCGCATATTTAAGTCCTCAATGCATACTGCACGTAGTCGTTCTATCCTTCTACTCTGCTTTTGAGGAAGTCTTTTCGCTATTCGAGATATGCTTGCAAGCGCGCCACTTTTTCCATTGTTTTGCTCTATTCAAGCCGCCATTCTTGCGGCGGGATAGCTTGCGTTGTTCTCGTGCGAGTTTCTCTTGCGATCGCTGGTAAATCGTGGGTATGACAGGCTGTCGACATTGCTGTCAGCTACAGTTCGGGCATCGAAAAATCCAACCCCAGAACATTTACAGGCTTAATGGATTCAACGGTCATTTCATACTCGTAGAGTATGGATGCTTCACACATAAGGTTAAATACTCGTCTATATAATAACGTGTAAATAGTGTTGAATACAACACTTTTAAATAATAAATAAAAGTTTTTGATGCACTCGAAAAAACAAGTGAAATTTTTGATTTTTTTTAAAACCAAAGACAATTAATTGCATTGTATTTATGTTGCGTTCGCTCAATTAATTTTTACTCAATTATACCGTATACTTGTATATTTGTCAACAACATCTTTAAACAATCTATAAGATTTTAAGCTCCGTGTTACTGTTCACACCTATATGGGAAAACATAGTTATTGTCCGTCCGCACATGATATTTTGGAAAAGGTCAGTGCTTTAGCGGATAAGGTCACAACATGATCGTTTTAAATGCAGAAAA
>JAITQU010000117.1 GCA_031288735.1 Christensenellaceae bacterium | reverse complement strand
CCTGTGCTGTATCGGATAAGCTCACAAAATAATCGTTTCAAATGTCAGAAACGCCCTTTAAAACAACAATTTTTAAAATTTATTTTAAATTTAGCGTAATTCTAATTAATTTTGTTGTTTTCATATGGGGTGTGAACAGTAACAGCCTACAATATTAATTAATCAACATCAGTAAATTTAAATTGACTAAATTGTAGTTTTATGGTAAGATAAACAAGAAAATTAGTTATTGATCAAGATGAAAATCGAATCCTCGTTTTGTAAATAATTATTTTTAATTTTTGTTCGAGGTTTATTTATGATTAAAACTTTATCAATTTATACAGGTGAAATTGATGACGCTGAAAGCGCAATTCAAGATCTTTTAGATCAAATTCCAGAAGGTTCTTTGAAAAAAAATACGTTAGGTATTATTTCTTCTTATGCTGGTTTTGTTGAAACTGGTGTTCTCAAGGCCGTATCTCAAGCAATGCCATTTGATGTCATTGGGTGCACAACTAACGATAATTGCATCTCTGGTGTTAACGAGAACATGATCTTAATTATTTCAATATTGACATCCGATGATGTTGTCTTTTCTGCATTTGCAACTGAGTTAAGTAGCGACCCCAAAGAATCAGAAAGTAGACTAAGTCTTGCATACAACAATGCACTATCTAAGCTCGGTGGACAAAAGCCTGCCATGGGGTTTGTCTTTTCGTCAGTTATAAACAATATAATTGGTGACATTGTTGAAATATTAAATAACGCTACAAATGAGCTTCCTTTATTTGGCACATTCCCAGTTTCTAAAAACTGCTCACCGTTTGGTGAAGTTGTTTTTAACGAGATTGTTTCGCTCTCTCATTGCGTTGTTGCATTAGTTGCTGGTAACGTAAATCCTGAGTTTTACATAAATGTAACACCAAAAGAAAAAGTCTATACTCAATCTGCCTATATTACAGAAAACGATGGATTCCTTGTGAAATCTATCAATGGTATTCCCTTCAGGGATTACATGTTGTCTGTTGGGTTTGAGCTTGATCCACAAAATCCCGATTGTATAATGGGATATTTAAGTCTTGCTTTCATAGCAGAACAAAAATCTGCGCAAGTTGCCCTAGGTTGCTTTTCTTATACACATGACGGTTATGGAACTTTCGGCGTTCATCTATCAAAGGGTGCTCAGTTCTCAATTGCGACTATAGACACTAATGCTATTGCTACTACCGCTACTGAAACAATTAATCGCATTGACAAATCTGGCGAGAGAGCCATTATCGTTTTTTCTTGTTTAACTAGGCATCTAGTTCAATCATATCCTGATCAGGAAAAATTAGCAATTAAAGATTTATTAAAAAACAATCAATATCTGCTATCCTATTCTGGTGGAGAGATTTGCCCAGTAAAACAAAGTGATGGAAAATTGGTTAATAAATACCATAACTTTACTTTCACAGTTTGTGTGATCTAATATCGTAAAATATAAAAATTTTATAACTAAGGTTAATAGTAATGGATGAAATAAACAAACCCGCTCCCATAAAAACGGAATTACCAGACGATGAACTTCGCAAGTTGCGCTTGGACCTCAAGAAGATTACTAGGCAATTAAATTATGCTGAAAGTCTTATTGAGAGAAATCGACAGGTGACGATAGTAAAATCTAATGTTAATTCGTTGTTATTAGCGGAAAAGACAAAGCAAGAAAAATTCATGAATCTCTTGCTTGAAAATAGCCCAGACATTATTATTATGTTTGATGAAACTGGTCGGTTTGTGTATACAACCGAAACGTTTTTACGTCTTATAAAAATTGACAATTTTGGTCTCATTAATGGTAAGCTCTTCAGCGAGGTTTTTCAAAAGTTCACTTCAGCTCAATTAACAAAAAGAATGGCAGAAATATTCAGAGAATCTATGTCTAAGAAAGAGACAATTAAGATTGAAGAAGAACTCGACATGAGCGGAACTGGTGTTAATAGGCATTACTCTATTAACATAACTCCACTTTTAGATCAGTCTGGTGCAGTCGATGGTTCAATTGCTCTTTTCCACGATTTAACTGAAATAATCAAGTCAAAGCAACAAGCCGAGCATGCTAGTCGCGCAAAAACAGAGTTTTTAGCAAACATGTCTCACGAAATAAGAACACCCATGAATGCCATTATTGGTTTGACAAGCATCGCAAGATCCTCAAACTTGATTGAAAAAAAGGATTACTGTCTTGAAAAAATACAGGACGCATCCGCACATTTACTTGGCATCATTAATGATATTCTTGACATGTCAAAAATAGAAGCTAATAAGTTTGAACTGTCATTTACAGAATTTAATTTTGAAAAAATGATAATGCATACAACAAACGTTATCAACTTTAAAATTGAAGAAAAGAAACAAACGCTATTTGTTAGTCTAGATCCAAACATTCCAAAAGTCATTAAATCTGATGAGCAGCGCTTGTCACAGGTCATCACAAATTTGTTATCGAATGCTGTCAAATTCACTCCAGAAAAAGGATCTGTTACGCTAATTGCTGAATTGCTTTCTAGAACAAATGGCATTTGCAACTTGCGCATTACAGTCAAGGACAATGGCATTGGCATCTCTAAGGAGCAACAAACAAAGCTTTTTCATTCATTTACTCAAGCTGATGGCAGTATATCTCGTCGATTTGGTGGCACTGGATTAGGACTTGCAATTTCAAAAAACATTGTATCACTTCTAGATGGTGACATTTGGGTGGAATCAACTATGGGCGAGGGTGCTTCCTTTATTTTTACAACCTCTGCTCAGTGTTCAGATTCCGAAGCAAAACCGTTACTCCAAAATGTAAATTGGTCCAATATCCGAATTTTATGCGTTGATGACTCACAGGATGTCCGTGAATATTTTGCTAATTTTGGTGATTCACATAACATCTACTATGATGTGGCAGAGGATGCTTTTTCAGCTTGGAAATTAATTAAGAAAAACGTACATAATCCATACGATATTATTTTTGTTGATTGGATGATGCCAGGGATGGACGGCATTGAGCTGACGGAAAAAATAAAGCGGCAAGATGAAGATATTGCGACTATTCCAGTAATCATAATGATTTCGGTAGGAGAATGGACTCAGATCGAAAAAAGAGCAAAGGAAGCTGGCGTGGACAAGTTCATTCCTAAGCCCCTATTTTACTCTGTCTTAGAAGATTGCATAAACGATTGCATCGGTACTGAAGCGGAGCAGGTTTTTTCAAATTCTGTTGAGGATTACACAGATAGATTTGTTGGTAATCATGTACTTCTTGCTGAAGACATTGAAATAAATCGGGAAATTGTAATCGAGCTTTTACTGCATACTGGTGTTGAAATTGATTGCGCTGAAAATGGCCTGGTTGCGTGTGAGATGTTTTCTAAAAACCCGTCTCGCTACGATTTGATATTCATGGATATACATATGCCTGAAATGGATGGATACGGTGCTACTCGTGCTATTCGCGCTATGGATTTTCCTCAAGCTAAAACGATACCTATTGTAGCTATGACAGCAAATGTCTTTAGAGAGGATATTGAAAAATGCTTGGCGGCTGGCATGAATGACCATATGGGTAAACCCCTCGATTTCGATGAGGTATTGACGAAATTAGTCAAATTCATAGGCAAATAACTCACTTTCACTTTTATGTAGTTTTATAGCCCAAAATACCTTATTGACTTCGAAGATACTATTCATGTAAAATATTGAAACTAAATCCATATGCAGATTGAGTTTATAATAACTAAAATGAGGCTTTATATAAGGTAAGGTGCTATGCTCCATAGAAAGTTGTTTTAAATTTGAACATCCGATCTTACATTAAAAGTAATATATAGTTAGACCGTCAAAACACATACGTTACAATATTAATCAAAAACCACATCTCTGATGACGAAAACTGCAGTATTTTTCTTTAATTTCCGCATAAAACCTCGATAAATTATGGCTATAAAACAATTTTCACATCATTAGATTAACACAATAATCTAAATTTACATTTTGACGGTCGAACCATATATATTTTTTAAAGGGAATTAAGTAATTTAAATTTTTTATAGAGATTTATGCCTTAAATATTTACATTACACTTACTCAATTACTAGACTAGGAGGACTCACGATATGGCATACAAACGATTAACAGAAAACGAGTTAAGCGAATTGAAAAAAAGTCAATATGTACTCTCGGCAACGGCTACGCAACTACAGTTTTCTCTTGAATTTAATAGGGAATTTTCTAAAAGAATATTGCAAAACAAGGAACCTAGCGATATTTTAACTGAGCTTGGTATCAGTTTTACTGCATTAGGTAAAGCTCGATTGAATGCTCTAATTAGACGAGCTCGCAAGGATATTTTAGCTTATTATAAAAATGAAGAGAAAAATGCGCTTCTTCAACTTAAAATCAAAAAGGCAGAATTGGATAGTCTTATTGTTGCATGCGATGAGATGAAGGCTGAGAATTTGAAACTGCGCCAAGAAGTAGAATTCTTAAAAGGGCTTGCTGAGTTACAGAATCTTGGAAAGAAACATTAAAAATTCCATCCTGATTGTTTTGGAAAAAAGCTTCAAGCATTTAACCTTATGTGAAAAGTCTCCCGCCTCTATAGGCGGTGAGATGAATCACACACCTTGTTCGACCCTCCTGATTGACACTTCGGATAATTTGTGATAGAATCAGTACTTTAATTTAGTTAACTCAAACTTGGCGTTTGAGTTTTTGTATTTTGTAGTTAGAAGGTAATTATATGGCAATAGTAAGAGAAGAAAAAATCCCAGTAAGCGTAGGAGAGACTGACTTAGCAAAAGAATTTAAACTAAGGCTGATAAATTCTACTGGTAACAAAATAGTGATAAGTTCAATCAATGTTAACAGACCAAGCTTTGTCTTAACTGGCTGGTGGGATCATTTTGCACCAAACAGAATTCAGCTACTAGGACGAAGCGAAATGACATATATAGCAACCATGTCGCAGGCGACAATAGCTGAGCGATTCGATCGATTGTGTTCATATAAACCACCTTGCATTATTATTGCGCGCAACCTGAAAGTACCAGATGTAATGCTTGAAACAATAAGAAAGAACAATATTCCCTTATTTATTTCAAAACAGGTTACAGCTGTTCTTATGCATGACTTGTTTATATATCTTAGTGAATTGTTGGCCCCCGTCGACACCTTGCATGGAATTTTACTAGAAATCTCTGGGATCGGTGTTTTATTAAGAGGGAAAAGTGGCATTGGAAAAAGTGAAACCGCACTTGAACTTGTACATCGTGGCAATCGACTTGTTTCTGACGATGTTGTTGATATTAAAAATGTTAACGGTGAAATATTTGGTACAGCACCTGAAATAACTGCAGATATGATGGAAGTCCGAGGACTTGGCATTGTAAACGTACGGTCTATTTATGGGATTGGATCTGTCTTAAAACGAAAACGCATACAGGTTATTGTTGAGTTAGAGGAATGGAATTCAGAAAAGGAATACATTCGGACCGGGGATGCACACCACGTTGAAAATATTTTAGGCGAGGAAATACCACTATATATTATTCCAGTCACGCCAGGAAGAAACCTTGCAATTTTAATTGAAGCAACTGTTAGCGAATTTAGATTGCGTGTTAGTGGTTATAGTGCTATTGATGAATTAAACAAACGAATGCAATATTAACTATCTACTTTGCTGAGATTTTCCAGCTTTCTTCTTCCTCTTCTTGCAGTTTTATAGATAGTAAGAATCTTTTTATGCTAATGATTCTCTCGTTGGCGTTTGACGATATTACCTTAAATGTTATTTTGGGTGGCATTGCAGGAGACAACATTACCTGCTTTGATTGAGCTGAAATACCCTTCATAACGTTTTCATTTTGAATTATATCACCATTTGGAAAGCATATATGAATGCCATTCTTTGTTATTTCTACTTTGTTTGCATCTATCTTGGATGCACGATTTTTAATAAGACCTATCGACATTAAATTCAATACTGATTGTGGTGGTGCGCCATACGTTTCAGTAAGTCTTGTTATTAATTCTTTTTCGTCTGAAGATGTGGTTAATAATGCTGCTCTCTTATAAAATCTTACTCGTTGAGTGCTATCATTAATATACTCGTTTGGTAAATAAATATTTCCATCCACTACTACCTGGATATTGTTTTTTCCTTTTATCTTTTCTCCGTTCAGCTCCCCTATGCATTCATGTAATATCCTACAATACATTTCATAGCCGATTTTTTCCATATTGCCATGCTGCTCACGTCCCATAACATTACCAACACCACGTATTTCCATGTCGTCCATTGCTATTTTAAACCCGCTACCCAACTCTTGTCGGGATACAATAGCATTAAGGCGTTTTTGTGCCTCAACTGTTAGAACCTTTCCATCACGCACAGTGAAATACGCATATGCTAATTTATAACTTCTTCCAACCCGTCCCCTTAACTGGTACATATCAGCGAGACCTAACTGATCGGCATCAATTACGATTAGTGTATTTGCATCGGGAATATCTATTCCGTTTTCTATTATAGTAGTCGCAATTAGAACGTTTGCTTCTTTGTTGTAGAAGGATTCAATTCTGTCCTCTAACAAATCCGTATCCATCCTGCCATGTGCGTATACAACTTTAGCATTGGAGTCTAATAATGAACTTACATGTGCACTGAATTGTTGTATAGTCTCAACCCTGTTGTATAGAACAAAAACTTGTCCACCTCTTGCGATCTCTTTTTTAATAGCATCAATTAACATATTGTCGGAGTATTCAGTAACGTATGTTTCTACGGGAATTCTATTAGCTGGCGGTGTCTCTAATGTGGATATATCACGAATTCCTGAAAGCGACATGTGTAGAGTTCGTGGTATTGGGGTAGCAGAGAGTGCCAGCACATTGACTGAATCGTGCATGAGCTTTAATCTTTCCTTATGCTCAACACCAAACCGTTGCTCCTCATCTAAAACTAAAAGTCCTAAATCATTAAAGACAACATTTTTATTTAAAATTCTGTGTGTTGCGACTATTACATTGGTTTTTCCATCGGCAATTCGCTTTAATATCTCATTTTTGTTCTCGCGCATAGTAAATCTTGAGAGCATATCAATGTTTATACCAAATGGTCCCAATCTGTTTTTCATTGTAGTGTAGTGTTGTTGGCAGAGAATTGATGTAGGTGCTAAAAGAACGGCTTGCTTTCCCTCAATAATAGTTTTAAATATCGCTCTTATAGCGACCTCTGTTTTACCAAAGCCCACATCACCGCATAGTAATCTATCCATTACCTTACCGCTCTCCATATCCTCCTTTATCTCGGCTGTTGCGATAAGCTGATCTTCAGTTTCCGTAAACTCGAAAGCATCCTCCATCTCTTTTTGCCAAACCGTATCTTGCTGATAAGTGTGTCCAGCTCGGTGCGCACGCTTTTCATACAAACCAATGAGATCGATAGCCAATTTCTTAATAGACTCTCTTGCTTTAATTTTGATTTTTTCAAACTCCGATCCGCCGAGCCTATGTAGTTCAGGACTACTGCCACCCGTATATTTTTCAAGTGAATCCATCTGCTCAACTGGTAAATATAGTTTATCTCCACCTTTGTATAACACAACATAATAATCACGTGTTCCAGACTTTGTGGTAATTGGCGTAATTCCCTCAAAAACACCCATACCGTGAAAGTCATGTATGACATAGTCTCCAATCTCTGGCATTATAAAGGTTTGCCTTTTTAGTGATTGAGATTTTTTCTTTGTGCTAGACCGATGTATTATATCATCAGTACCTATTAATACAACCTTAGCCTGTGGATAATTAAATCCACCACTTATACGACTAGGTGATATAATAATATCCTTCCTTTCATCTAATGTGCTTGAAATACAGGAGTCAAGATTATTGTCAAATAAATACTTTGATATTCGCGTTGCCCCATCCTCATCTTCAGCATAGATGAAAATTTTTGACCCATTTGATATCATCAACTTCAAATCATCAATTAGTGTTTCATTATTGCGACTATATTGTGTTATGGGAATGCTTTTAATATTAAGCACTACCTCAGGATCAAAAATTGGATTTGCTCCTTTATTAAGCTGAAAAGAAAGTAATCTATAGCGAAAGGTTTCATTGTAAACAGTTTTTAAATCCAACATTGAATCTAAGTGATACCTTGTAACCTCTCCTAATGCTGAAAGATTAGTTACTCTAATTTGGTGCGCTTCTGTGTACAGTTTGAGCTTATCACTAATTATCTTAGGATCATCAAATATAATAACAGCATCTCTAGGTAGGTAAGAAAATATTGATGTAAGCTCGTCATTAATGAATGGAACTATCCAAGATAGAGAGGATTGATCATTACTGTTTTCTAGAATATCTAAAACATCATTAATGACATCAGTTAAACGAATAGATGCTGTAAGTTTAATAGTCTTTAACTCGCTTTTAACCTTCTCTCGCATTTCCTTAGATATTAAGATATCTGACCTTGGACATATTCCTATAGATGGTATCGTTCGCACTGATAACATGGATTCAGGATCAATGAGACGAATTGTTTCAATTATGTCGGCAAAAAAGCTTATTCTAACAGGCATTTCAGTATTAATAGGCCAAATGTCAAAAATGTCACCACGCACTGAAAACTCTCCAATGCTTGTCACTACATCGACTCTTTTATAAGAAATAGTTATTAATTTATTAGCAAGCTCAAAGGTATCAATTTCATCATTATTGCTTAGCGTTATAAGACTTTCTGTAAATAATTCTCTTTTAGGAAAGTATTGTAGTAGACCTTCGGCTGTAATAACGGCACCACACACTGATTCACTATTTAATAGCGAGAGTACTCTAATTCTTTCAACTATCGAATCCGAAATATGTGCTCTAGCATGAAACATAAAGTCATCCTTTTCAGGAATAAATATTACCTTGCCAGAAGAAAATTCAGAAAGTTGAGATACTGCTTTTCTTGCGGAAATATAATCAGAAGATATGTATAAAAAAAACCGTTCAAGTCTTGAAGAAAGATGAAATTTTGAATTTTGAGTAGCAGAAACAACAGCTGTAAAACGACAACTGTCTATTGCTTTTTTTAATGCGATAAAATTATCGCCTAATTTGTTTAGATTTAGTGCGCTAGGCAACATGTAATTGTTAAGTCCTTTTTTTGAATATAATTGTCTGTTTAGAAAAATTATTAAGTTGTATTTTAACTATAAATTGTTTCAAGTTTATTTAAGTTGTATAGTTAATCTCAGGAGTTTTAAGCACCTAAATTTAAGTAGTTATATTTAAGGTCTTTATGTAGCATCAATTAAGTGACTTAGTTTGCATGCTTTTGATGTATCTTAGCTGTCATATTTATCAGGAGTTCATACGCCTTTTTTAGAGTTTCAATATTGAGATCTTCATACTTATCATCGTAGGTATGATAATAATTTGTAGCAGTTGGGTTTTGAGCGCAAAGCGTGACTGTTTTGTAGCCAGCACGTGATATAGGAGTTGAATCACAACCACCTACAGGATTTTTTATCCGCTTTGCGTGGAGGCCAAGCTCAATCATTGATGTCTCAGCTAGTTCGATAAGTTCAGGATCAAATTTGCTCATTAACCATGCATCACCTACAACAACATTAAAGTGATCATAATCTCTAAAGGAATCTAGATTAATAAAGTAAGGATTTATTAGTAATTCATTATCACCCTTATGTTTATTCATGAACGCCATTGAACCTTTTAATCCTGCTTCCTCACTACCTAATCCAGCTAATATAATTCTGCAATTAGCTGGTAATTCATCGGGGTTTTCCTTGTAATGCTTACCCATGAGAAGTGAAAGACCAATTCCTGTTAAATTATCCATGGCACCAGGAGATGCCTTTGACTTATCGTGAGATAAATACATTGATAACCAATAGCAACCAGGCATGAAGAAAAACGGAACAAAGAAGAACAACCAGTCACCAATACCAGTAAGTCCTGATTTTAATGGAAATGCAAAATGTCCCATTACAAGACGCAAAAAACTCATTCCAATAAAAACAATAATACCTACAACGCCAAAAATAGTCTTTATTATGCCACGTTCAGGATGCTTTGAGTTTGACATATTCCAATTCCAGCTTGAATCAATATGTCCACTGTATACGATCGTGTAATCAATTTTTTCTCCGCCATCAATAACGGAATATACATTCTTTGAGTTTTTTTGTGGAAACAGTTTATCAAACCAGCCCTTGTACATAAAAACTTGAACAACAGCATAAAACAATAAGATAAGTCCAAGGAATAGCGAGGCCCATGGGGTTATGTAATAGAGTGCTAACACCAAAAAGGATAGAAGTCCCAATATTGGAATAAAACCTATACTCGCAATCGGAGCCAATTTGAAATTCTCAACTATAGAAGGGCTCCCTGTAACTATTTGAAAATCTTTGCTTATCTCTTCGGCAGCGGCGTTTTCTTCATCGCTTCCTGGCAATCGTGGACCAAATTTTTCAATAATCTTAATAATGTAGTTCATTACAAAATCAGCACCACTTCTGTGATCATGTTCTTTCATAGAATCCAAGCCTCCTAGGAATATTTTGAATAAAGTATATCACGATTTAATAGCATATTCAAGAGAAATGAGATAAACTAGCGGTTGCATTGAATTAAGCGTTACTGTTCACACCCCAACTGGATATATTTTAAATAGTGAGCAATTCAAAACTAAATTACTAATTTAAGATTATATTTCAACATTTAAATGCTATTTATTGTGATTTCTCATGCTAAA
>JAITQU010000110.1 GCA_031288735.1 Christensenellaceae bacterium | reverse complement strand
GGGAGCGTGGGTCAAACGAGAATCAAAACGCAATCATCAGAAGGTTTATTCCAAAGGGTTCTGACATATCTAAATACACAAACAAATACATTAAAGAGATAGAGAACTACATAAATTTTATGCCACGTTTTTTACCAAAAGGAAGCAATTCTGATGAGATATACGAGCAAAATTTATGTTCTTTAATGGTCTGAAAATTTTCAATTTTTCTGCGACAATTCATTTTACATTTTACAAGGTATGCAAATGTTGCAAAACGTTAACATCCTTCATTGACAAATTTTTTCAAAAAATGGTATAATTACAACAAATCGTGCGCTGTGATGTTTTTTTGTTTAATATGATTTAAAACTAAATAAACGAAAATATAGCTAAAACCAAGAAAATTTTCGAAAGATTTTAAAAACGATCTTTAAAAATCATAAAAAAAGCATATTGTTTATTTCTAGTGTGTTATTTATAAGGGGGCACTACAACACATAAGGAATTAACCGAGGCTAAGAACTCCCAATAAATTAACAGTACACAGAAATAGTACGCAGGAAATATATGCGCTTTAATGAATTTTCGAGAGTGTAAGCTGTTTTTAAAATGAAAAGACACGTTTCAAAAATGATGAAAAAAATCATGTTTGACACTAAAGAGACGCAAAAAACAAACAAATTTTTGCAAGTTTTGCTAGTCTTTGAAAGGGACAAAGCATTTTGCTCAGAAAGAAGAGCAAAAACTCTAAAACGTATAAGTTTAAGGAGCAGGACTCATGTTTAAACTGTTTCGAAATTTGAAACCAATGGCCACTTTGCTAATTATTATTGTTGCCCTTGTTGCAGGGCAAGCGATTGCCGAGCTATATCTGCCAGAAAAAATGTCGGAGATAATTGACAATGGTATTTATCTCGACTATGAGCCACAATATAAAAGCTTAAAAATGGAGAAACCTTCTAGCATAAAAGGAATCGACAGTGAAAAGACCTTGAAAGGATATAACTCAGATGAAATACCAGTCTTTGAAATGACGGACGGATTTTCAACATTTGATTTAGCAGAGTCGCTAAATCAAATCGAAGGTGGTAATGTAGATACAAAAATAATATTTAGAGATATTCAAGTGAAAGATAGTAAGGAATTGTTTGAAAACGTGATCACACCATTCCTTGATGGACTTAAGCCTTATCAGGAGAAAGGAGCAGATTTTAGAAACAAGACACCTGAAGAACAAGAAATTATTAAAAATGTTATTAATTCTCTTTTGGTTTTTGATCCAAACGATTCTGAAAACACACTGCCTATAGAGCATCCAACAGACTCTAGTCGTCTATCAGTTAATAATTTGTTAGATGCCGATCCAGACGAAGAAGATGACGATGCTATGGATAATGATACAAACAGGAAAATAATAACGGCCTGTATAATGAACATGAAGCATAGTGAATATGGCAATTTGATGCCAATCCCGATAGATGTAGCTGGAAATCGTATTCCAACCGATGAATATGGTCACCCATTAGAGTCGGGAAAGCTCATATACATTTATGATGTAGATGATAACGGAACTGAATTCTACCAGCCATCGGAATCTGAGACAGGTAGACCTACACAGATGCCTGACTATGAAGTAATAATGTGTACCAATTCACTTGCATATGCATACAAATACAAAGGCGAAAAGTGGATAGAGCACAAACTAGGCATTACAGACGAAAAGGCGGCCGAAAATGCGAACGCAACAAATGCCGAAATGATATTTAATGCGATAGTTAAAGACAAAGGCTTTTCTCCACAAAAGGAAACAGAGCTAAACCAGAAATTATTAGAAATTGCAAGGATGTATAGTGATGATCTAGTGTTATTAGAAAAACTACTACTTTCATCAAATAGAAGTGCTAGTGGTGTAGAAAAATTAATAGACAAGTTCTACAACAATAAAGTTACAAAGTTTGATGCATTTTGGATTAAACTATTAAACTATCTCAAACTATCCCCAACGGGGACAGCAAAAGCAAACAATGAGGTATTAGAATTAGTTACAGCAAAGGAAACACTACTTCCCGACGGGAAGACAATACAAACTCGAGACTTAAAATATATTCTATTGCGTGGTGGTTACATGTTGCTATTAACTATAGCTGCAGGAGTAGCGGCAATAATAGCAGCGTTCATAAGCGCAAAGGTGGCGTCTGAGTTTTCGTCAATAATTAGGAGTCAGGTGTTTTCTAAGGTCGAGACGTTTGCGCTCAATGAAATAGACAAATTTTCCACAGCCAGTCTTATAACACGATCAACAAATGATATAAACCAAATCCAGACGGTTTTTCTCTTGGTTTTGCGGACCGCTTTGATTGCACCAATAACCATAGTAGGCGGGATTATACTTTCATCTCAAAAAAGTGCAGCAATGACATTAAATCTAATTTATCCTTTCCCAATTTTAGTCGTAGCATCCGTAGTTGCAGCCAAAATAGTATTCCCATTATTTACGCTCATACAAACTAAAGTAGACAGATTAACGTTGATAATGAGAGAAGGCATAACTGGCATTAGAGTGGTGCGCGCATTTAATCAGCAGGAAAGAGAGATGTCGCGGTTTCAGAAGGTTAACGAAACACTAACAAGTCTTTCAATAAAGGTGAACAGATATGTAGCTGTATTGGCACCGCTAATTGCAGTTGTTATGAATTGTACTATGGTAGGTATTGTTTGGACAGCTAGTAAGCAAATAGCAAACAATGAGGACATAAACGTTGGAGACATGATGGCGGTTATACAGTACATAACACAAATAATGATGGCACTCGTAATGCTCGCAACAGTATTTGTTATGTTCCCTAGAGCTTCTGCATCAGCACAACGCATAAATCAAGTATTAGAAACGGATTTAAGTATTTTAAATCCAAACGAGACAAACAAGGAATATACGGAAACAGGAAGTGTTAGATTTGAAAATGTCTGCTTCAAGTATTCAAAGGATGCTCAGAAAAACATACTAGAAAGCATTTCGTTCCATGCAAAAAAAGGTGAAGTTACCGCAATCGTTGGTGGGACTGGAAGCGGGAAAAGCTCAATCATTAACCTTATACCAAGGTTTTATGATATTGACTCTGGCGAGATATTTATCGATGGTGTTCCGATAAGAGAAATAAATCAAGAGGAGCTTAAATACAAAATTGGTTTCGTTCCGCAAAGATCAGTGCTGTTTTCAGGCACTATAAGATCAAATCTGCAATATGGGAAAAACGATGCATCTGAGGAGGATTTTTGGGAGGCACTAGACATAGCGCAAAGTGTTGCGTTTGTTAAAGAAAAAGAAAAGGAGTTGGACAGTCGGGTTGAACAGGGCGGTCGCAACTTTAGCGGCGGACAAAAGCAAAGATTGTCCATAGCGAGAGCTATAATACGCAAGCCAGAGATTCTTATATTTGACGATAGCTTCTCTGCATTAGATTTTCGCACTGATAAGAACTTAAGACGCGCATTAAAACGCATCACCAAAGAGAGTGCTACAATTATAGTTGCGCAGAGAATTGGCACAATTATGGATGCCGATAATATTATAGTGCTCGATGATGGTAGAGTGGTCGGAGCAGGAAAGCATTCACAACTAATCAAGGAATGCGAGTTGTATAGAGATATTGCGCTATCTCAAATGAGCGAGGAGGAACTTGGACTATGAGTGATTTTGAAGACAAGAGCACATTAGATTCCTCAAAACAACAAGAATCAAAAGGATTTAATCTTGGTGGCGCACTCGGTGTAAGTACAGGAACTGAGGCATTAGAACCTGTAGAAAAGGCAGAAAATTTTGGCGGGACCGTAATTAGATTAATCAAATATTTGAAACCACAATTTCTACAACTCTTACTAATGATACTCCTAGCGGCAGTAGGTGCTTGGTTTCTAATTTGGGTTCCAGACATCATGAAAAAAGTTACGAATGCGCTGGTCGAAAGCTTGCAGTTTTTTGTTGATATATCACCAACTGGAAACAATAGATTATACAACTACATAGCACCAGTGCTTTGGACATGCGCATCTTTATATGTGCTAAATGCATTATTCCAATTTGCAAGTGGTTTAATAGCGGCATCAATGAGTCAACGTGTTGTAAGACGCATGAGAACAGACGTAAAGAACAAGTTTGACAAAGTGGCTCTTGCATAT
Source organism: Christensenellaceae bacterium (assembly GCA_031288735.1). GTDB lineage: Bacteria > Bacillota > Clostridia > Christensenellales > DTU072 > JAITQU01. The sequence continues at coordinate 12,638 of JAITQU010000110.1, read as the reverse complement.
TTTGATGCAACGCCAACAGGCGAAATACTCTCTAGAGTAACCAACGATATAGAAATGGTTTCTATAACATTACAAGAGAGTATAAACCAAATCATAAGTGGAGTAATGACGGTTATAGGCGTGTTCATAATGATGTTAAGAATAGACTGGCTATTATCCGTGATTGCACTTGTCAGCCTACCTATACTACTTATAGTGAGCAGATTTATAATCAAACGTTCACAGGTGGAATTTGCAAGACAGCAAAACCGCATTGGAGAGCTGAATGGACACATAGAAGAAATGTATACTGGGCATGCTGTTATTAAACTCTATAATAGAGAAGCTGAAAGTATAAATACCTATGAGCAGATAAATAAGGAATTGAAAAAGGCAACAAGAAAATCACAATTCTTAGCAGGAATCATTCTTCCATCTATCAAATTTATAAATAATTTAGCATATGTGTTTATTTGCGTTATTGGTGGTTTTCGTGCTGGTGATGGTAGGATAACAATAGGTGATATACAAGCATTGCTCCAATACACCCGAAATTTTGCACAACCTATAGAACAGGTTAGCAATATTGCCAACACGATTCAAACCGCAATGGCGGCGGCAGAGCGTGTATTTCAAGTGTTTGATCTTGATGAAATGACATCTGAAATAAATCTTTTAAGTAACGTTGCAGCAATTGAAGGACAGGTGGAAATAGAAAACCTAGCATTTTCCTATGATAAATCCAAGCAACTAATAACAAACCTAAGCCTTCATGTAAATGCTGGTGAATCAATTGCTATTGTTGGACCAACTGGTGCAGGAAAAACAACGCTAGTTAATTTACTTATGCGGTTTTATGATATCGATGCGGGTGCAATATACATCGATGGAGTCAACACAAGCGAATACACAAGAGATGCCTTGAGAAGTCTTTACGGCATGGTGCTACAGGATACTTGGCTGTTTAATGGTACTGTTGCAGATAATATAGCATATGGAAACGAAGGAGCGTCTCGCGATGAGATAGAGGTCGCAGCTAAGAAGGCATATGCACATACATTCATTGAGGGAATGGAGAGTGGATACGATACCATGCTAAATGAGGATGCTAGCAATATAAGTCAAGGGCAAAAGCAACTACTAACAATAGCTAGAGCGATACTAAAAGACCCCAAAATAATAATACTTGATGAGGCAACGAGCTCAGTAGATACGCGTACTGAGAAATACATTCAAAGCGCAATGCTAGCAATGATGGAGGGCAAAACAAGCTTTGTAATAGCGCATAGACTTTCAACAATTAAAAGTGCGGCACTCATACTTGTAATGAATCACGGTGATGTAGTAGAACAAGGCAATCATGACACACTGATGAAAAGGAAAGGATTTTACTATGAGCTTTATCAAAGTCAATTTGCTGGTGTGACAGATGCAAATCAAAATGATGAAAAAGCAGAAAGGAGTGATTTTAAGCAGACATAATCGAGCTAACAAATATTTAACAATTAAGTAAGGTATTTAGAATACGCTGATCCCGATTCAAATACTTGACAGTGAATAGTTTTAATGCTAATATTGTGAAAATCTCAATAAACTTGCCTTGAAATTACCACAATGCAAAAAAACATCATTAACACCATAAATCGACACTAATTATTGTTTACAAAAAGAGATTGCAGATAACACTATGTGCTATAATAAATTTACTAAGAAAGACGATGTATTTTAACATGAATATCCACTGGCGTTTAATGGTATGAAAAGCACAGCGAGAACTCTTTTTCCTAAACTAAAAGACAATAGTAGTAGCAATGTCTTAAATTTTAATATTATGTATTACTTTTAAACTTAGCTAAAAGCAAAAAACTAAATAAAAATTAAATTGAAATAGATGTTGTATCCTAAAGGGTTAAATCCCAACAACGACATTAAAGGAGTATTTATGATTTTTGAAAAAGTAAAAGCACAAATTGTTGAATTGTTACAGGTTAAGCCAGAATTGGTAACACCTGAAAGTGATTTTATAAACGACCTTAATGCGGATTCACTTGATATTGCGCAGATGCTTTTAACAATGGAAGGAATATTTGGCATCGAGTTTGATGAGGATGAAATAAAAACACTCAAAACAGTTGATGATGTTGTAAAATATATAGAAAGAACAAAAAAATAGAAAAAACACTTTGTGTAAACAAGATATAGCACCAAAATAGAGTGCTATAGTATGAGAAATTTTGTAACGGACTTACAAGGACAAAAATTAGGTTTACACCACAGATGTTTAAAAACTGCTTAGCATTTACGACATGAACCTTGTAGTGTTCAAGGAATGAAAGACATGCGCGTAAATGCTTTTTGCACACAAAAAGGTTTTTAACTACATTTCGATCTTAAGGGAAAAACCTAAAAATATTAAGTTTTTATCTAAGTTTAAAACGTTGAACTTTAGAGTAAACTCAGCGCATCAAAAAAAAGAGATTATTTGATTTGCTTAGATGTTTTAGTGTAGGAGGATGAAATAGCCACATGCTGATAAAAGAAGGAAGTATAAGAATCCCATCGGGTTGTGCTGTATCTGCTATCATAGACAGATCAAAAAAGCGTTTTTCGGGCGAGGCAATTATTCGTTCGATATCTGTAATGCATGAAAGAAGTAACGGGTTAGGTGGTGGATTTGCAGCGTATGGTATCTATCCAGAATACAAGGACTATTATGCATTTCATATATTTTATGAAAATGCGGAAGTGAAGAAAAACTGCGAGTTGTTCTTAGATGACAATTTTGACATAATAAATTTATCAAAAATCCCAACACAAAAAGTGAGTGAAATTGTTGATGAACCCCTAATATGGCGCTATTTTGTTATCCCGCACCCAACCAAATTAAAGGCATCGCAACTAGATGAACGCGAGTTTGTAGTAAAAGCCGTTTTTAAAATCAACACAACCATCAAGGGTGCGTATGTGTTTTCATCTGGGAAAAACATGGGAGTGTTTAAAGCGGTCGGATTTCCCGAAGACGTTGGACGTTTCTATAAATTAGATGAATATGAAGGGCATTGCTTTACCGCTCACGGAAGATATCCTACAAATACGCCAGGATGGTGGGGTGGCGCACATCCATTTGCGCTTTTAGATTACTCTGTAATTCATAATGGAGAAATTTCGTCCTACGATGCTAATCGGCGCTCAATAGAAATGTATGGTTACAAATGCACTTTACTTACGGACACGGAGGTAATAACATATATAATCGACTATTTACATCGGAAGATGGAGCTAGATTTTAATGAAATAGCAGCTGTAATAGCGGCACCGTTTTGGCAAACAATAGCACGCATGCCAGAAGACGAAAGAAAGGAACACGAATATTTAAGAAATGTTTTTTCATCCTTGCTAATAACAGGGCCATTCTCAATAATAGTAGGATTTCAGGATGGCGTTGTGGCATTAAATGATAGATTAAAATTGAGATCTATGGTTGTAGCCGAAAAAGACGATCTCGTGTATGTTGCTAGTGAGGAGTCGGCGATAAGAATAATTGAGCCAACATTAGACAAAATTTGGTATCCAAAAGGTGGAGAGGCGGTTATTATTAAAACAAAAGAGGAAAGCAAATCAAAATAAAACTTCGATTAAATGTAAATATTTATACGCATCGAAATTTTGATATAGAACACGACTTTTCATAACCAATATTGTTTTGTGCTACACCAAGACAATGGAGGGAATGAAGATAATACTCAAAAGAACAAGACCAGTCTTTTCTATGACATAATAGAGACAATTAATAAAAGCTGTTCAACGCTAATAAGTAGCTGAATAAAGTAACATTGTAAAAGTTTCAAGGAGAAACTAGATGAATTACATTTATCCCGAATATGAGGTTGTTCGCAATTATGCACGGTGCATAGTCTGTCGCGCATGTGAGAACCAGTGCGCAAATTGCGTTCATCGATATATTGAATCCGAAAATCGCATGGAATCTAAGGATGATGATTGCGTTAACTGTCATCGTTGCGTTACAATATGTCCTACTCGTGCGCTAAAAATTATTAAAAGCGATCACACATTCAGATATAATTCAAACTGGACTGGAAAAACAATAAACGAAATATTTAAGCAGGCTGAAAGTGGCGGTGTGCTCCTTTCAAGTATGGGTAATCCAGAAAACTATCCAGTCTACTTTGACAAGATTTTAATAAACGCATCTCAGGTTACAAATCCTTCCATAGACCCTCTAAGAGAGCCTATGGAAACAAGAGTGTTTCTTGGTAGCAAGGTGCATAAAATTAAAAGAGACAGTAATGGGAAAATAGACACCTCAACAGCTCCACAGCTGGATTTATCAGTCCCGATTATGTTCTCTGCAATGAGCTATGGCTCGATTAGTTATAACGCTCACGAAAGCTTAGCAAAGGCAGCAGAGAAATTAGGAATATACTACAACACTGGCGAGGGCGGGCTACACGAGGACTTTTACAAATACAGTAAAAACACAATCGTGCAAGTTGCATCTGGACGCTTTGGCGTACACAAGAGCTATTTAGACACTGCGGCAGCTATTGAAATTAAAATGGGGCAGGGAGCAAAGCCAGGAATTGGCGGACATTTACCTGGCGCAAAAATTGTGGGTGCGGTTAGCAGAACAAGAATGATTCCTGAGGGGAGTGATGCTATATCTCCAGCTCCTCATCATGACATTTATTCTATCGAGGATTTAAGACAGCTTGTTTTCTCGTTGAAGGAAGCAACAGACTATAAAAAGCCAGTTATTGTAAAAATAGCAGCAGTCCATAACGTAACGGCTATTGCAAGCGGTGTTGCGCGGAGCGGTGCGGATATTATAGCTATAGATGGATTTCGAGGTGGAACGGGAGCTGCACCTACAAAGATACGAGATAACGTTGGAATCCCTATAGAATTAGCACTTGCATCTGTAGACAAAAGATTGCGTGATGAAGGAATAAGAGACCGTGTTTCGCTGATTGTAGGCGGGAGTATACGCAGTAGTACTGACATAATAAAAGCAATTGCTTTGGGTGCAGACTGTGTATATATAGGATCCGCAGCACTTATTGCGATGGGTTGTCATCTTTGCAGAAGCTGTCAAAGTGGTAAATGCAACTGGGGAATAGCAACACAAATTCCTAATTTGGTTAAGCGGCTAAATCCATCAATAGCATACCAGCGCTTAGTAAATCTTGTAACCGCTTGGAATCATGAAATGCGAGAGATGCTAGGCGGTATGGGAATTAACTCGATAGAAAGTTTAAAAGGTAATAGGCTAATGCTTAGGGGTGTAGGGCTCACTGATAAGGAACTAGAAATACTAGGCATATTCCATGCAGGAGAGTAGAAATAGGTAAAAAGATGAAACGAGTATATGTTAATGAGCAATGGTGTTTGGGGTGTCGATTGTGTGAATATTACTGTGCGTTTGCTAATTCTAATGAAAGTGATATAGTAAAAGCATTAAAAGACAAAAAGATTCATTCGAACATTAGAGTTGAAACAAAAGGAAATATTAATTTTGCTGTGTCTTGTCGTCACTGTGAAGAACCGCTTTGTGTTAAAGGGTGCATTACAGGTGCACTTCAAAAAAAAGACGGGCTTATCGTCGTTGATAAGGATAGATGTATTCACTGTTACACATGCATTGTTTGCTGTCCCTATGGTGCTGTGTCACCGTCTGCCGATGGTGTAATTCAAAAATGTGAATTGTGTGCTAAAATAAGTGGTAACCAGCCAGCATGTGTCAAAGGCTGCATAAACCAGGCAATTGTATACGAGGAACGATAATTTGTGGTGAAATGTGAATAATTAAAAAGAGTTTATGGGAGTGTCGATTAGATAACAATGAAGCATGTAATAATAGGCAATTCTGCAGCAGCGATTGGTGCAGTTGAAGGAATAAGAGAGATAGAAAAAGCGAGTGAAATAGTACTCATTTCAGATGAAAAGCATTTCACATACTCGCGTCCTTTAATATCATACTATTTAGAGGGCAAAACTGACCGAGCACACATGCACTATAGAGATTACGACTTCTATGAAACAAATAAATGTATTCCGATGCTTGGGGTAACTGCTACAAAGATTGATGTAAAGAAAAAACGTGTGCTAACAGTGGATAACAGCTTTGTAGCATATGATAAGCTATTAGTCGCAACAGGTTCTAAGGCATTTGTCCCTCGAATAGAAGGGTTAGATAGCGTTAACGAAAAATACACCTTCATGAACTTAGATGATGCAGAATCCTTATTAAACGCTTTAAGACCAACATCTAGGGTTCTAATTCTTGGAGCTGGACTTATTGGTATGAAATGCGCTGAAGGCTTATACGAGCACGTTTCATCGGTTACTATTGTTGATCTTGCCGAAAGGATATTGTCTAGCATTCTTGATGCTGAAAGTGCACAAATAATAAGCGAACGCATTACCAGCAAGCTAAACATACTTTTAAAAACATCAGTTACTAGATTTGTAGGAAATACTGCATATTTAACAAATGGAGCGAGTATTGAGTTTGATGTTTTGGTAGTTGCCGTAGGAGTAAGACCAAACACCGCAATTTTCGAAGACTGTGGTGGGAAAATAGCTAAAGGAATTATTGTCAACAGTAAACAAGAAACGAACATAAAAGATATTTATGCCGCAGGTGATGTTTGTGAAAGCTATGACATGACAATAAGTCAAAATAGGATTCTTGCTCTTTTACCCAATGCATATATGCAAGGACACACGGCAGGCAAAAATATGGCTGGGTGCGAAACTGAAATGATAGCAACACTTCCAATGAATGCTATGGGATTGTTTGGAACGCACATAGTTACAGCGGGTGCCTATACGGAGCAAAAATTTATTGATAGAAAGAATGGCTATAAGAGTTTGTTTGTAGATGGTGATAAACTGAAAGGCTATATCATTATTGACGGAATTGAGAAGGCAGGGATATATACAGCTCTTATTCGAGAGAGCGTAGCGTTATCTAAAGAAGATTTTGAGCTAATCAGAGTAAGCCCTACACTTGCAGCTTTCTCGGATGCATATCGTAAAGGCGTACTTAGTGGAAGCAAAAACAAATAATAAGGTGTATTTATGAAAATCAACGCAAAAAATATTGAATACAGAGAGCTAAACCAGTTGATAAAAAAAAGCAAAGGTGATATTACAATTGACAATTGCATTGGACAACGCTACATTGCGAGTGGTTTATCTAACAAGAAAATTAAAATAAACGGAACGCCAGGAAACGCACTAGGTGCATATTTAGATGGTGCTGAAATAACGGTACTTGGTAATGTGCAGGATGCTACAGGCGATACTATGAACGATGGAAAAATAATTGTTCACGGAAGTGCTGGAGATGCGCTTGGGTATGCTATGCGAGGAGGTCGCATATATGTGCGAGGCCATGCAGGTTATAGAACTGGAATACACATGAAGGAATATGAGACAAAAAAGCCCGTAATAATAGTAGGAGAGAGTGCGGGGAGCTTTCTAGGGGAGTATTTAGCTGGTGGAATTTTAGTGGTTTTAGGGCTCTCTGGGACTGGAATGGTAGTTGGAAATTTTCCAGGAACCGGGATGCATGGTGGAAAAATTCTACTACGGGGCAACCGCATTCCGCAGAGTCTACCACCACAAATATCAATATCACCGATAGAAAAAGGAAATTTTGGTGAGGTAGAGACATATCTGAGAGAATACTGTGAGGTTTTTTCTTTGGATTATGAGGGAATTACAAAAGAGCCATTTTTTATTCTAAAACCAAACAGCAGTAATCCATACCATCAGATGTATGTAACGAACTAAAGCATCTGCGCATTTAGATTGTCGTAAGCAATTCTTTTATTTAAAGAGCACCTATTATTACAAGTTTCTTAATTTGAATATCAGTAGCTACTATAAAAAGCTCACATCTTTGTCAATGTGTGGAAAAAGACTATCAGAAATACTACTATAATCCTTTTGCACCTTCGCTATTTCGTGTGGGTAAGGTCGATAGCCGTCGATTCAATGGGAGTTATGTTGAAAATTTCTGATGTTTTGATTCCTTCCCATTTCCCATCACTATTAGAAAGCTTGACAAGAAACAAGTCCAACATCTCAAGCTCGATAGAAAAGCGCGCACCTGAAAACCTACACTTTTTCCGCTATTTGTTAATAAAATTAGGTTTCAAATTTACTAGATTTTAGCAAAATTTTTCTTTTTCATCTTTGTCTTATTCAATTGATTATATAAAATCCAATTTGGAGTTTAAGCTGTATATAAATTTTCATTCTTTTTGTATACTTACACACGAAATAGAGAAGAGTTATTTTTAATAGCCTTAACATGCTCACAGTTAATCCTTTCGTTCTATCTAAGACTTTACACCTGTTTTTTGCTTTCATAAGTTAATTTTGATCTTTTCTAGCTCTTTTTACAATTTAAAGACACAACCTGTTTTAGAGCTTATGAATTATTTAAAAAATAATGTCTATAATTATGAATACAGAGAGGCCATTTTGAGTATCAAGCAGAATAATACAAACAGGGAAGTGACGAAAAAAATAATAGTAGGATTTTTAGCAGTAGCAATGATCACATGTCTATTGTCTCTACTTTTGTTATTGTTTGACGCAACCGATACCGCCAGTGCCGTTTCGATTAAGCAGGGAATGACAGGGACTACTGTTAAAACAATCCAGACAAAGCTCAAAAATTGGGGTTATTATAGTGGAGAAATAGACGGGATATTTGGAGCAAATACCACAGATGCAGTCAAAAGCTTCCAAAGAAAAAATGGACTCAAGGTCGATGGTATAGTAGGGACTGCTACGGCTAAAAGCATGGGTGTCTCGCTAGCATCTGATTCTAGCAGTGGAGCTAGCGCAAACAGTAACGATACCTATCTCTTAGCACGATGCGTGTATGGCGAGGCGAGAGGAGAACCATACGTAGGGCAAGTAGCCGTTGCGGCGGTCGCGCTCAACAGGGTTCGAAACGCAGAGTTTCCAAATTCGATCGCAGGAGTTATATATCAGCCTTGGGCATTCACATGTGTAAATGATGGTCAAATAAATCTAGCACCAAACGATGCAGCGCTAAGAGCAGCAAAGGATGCCTTAAGTGGCTGGGATCCTACTAATGGGTGCTTATACTATTACAATCCAGCCACAGCAACCAATGCGTGGATTAAACAAAGAGATATACATTTAACTATTGGCAGGCACGTGTTTTGCTTATAATTCATAGTGACGTACTCCCGCCGTCTAACGCCTACGGCGTTTGAGTCGGGGGCTTCTTTAGAACTCAAACTCACGGCAGGATGTTTTACCAAGCTATCCCTGTGCGTCCCACGCTTCGATGTAATGCGCTATGAGGTGAGTAATCGAAGCCCTTCTAGCCGAATGATTATTGCTATCCAAGTCCACTCGAAAATCAGACCTCCCTTATATGCACTGATTCTATCACAATTCTCCGAAGTGTCAATACAGGACGGTCGAACAAGGTGTGTCTTCAACTCACCGCCTATAGAGGCGGGAGGCTTTTCACACATAAGGTTAAAAAACGCAAAACTGATATAAATAATTAAATAAATAAAGCTTAAATTTTAAGGGAATTGTCTAAAAAAGGTGGTAATGAAATGTGTGGTGCCAGAAATGGAATAAGAATAGTAGTGCTTATATTAATAGCACTTTTAGTTGCGACACTTGCGACCGTTCTAGGAATAAGCGTAATGCATGAAAAGCAATATAAATTAGAAATAGATAATTTGTACAAAAAATCGTACTATGATGCACTAGACTCGGTTTCAAGTCTCGAGCTCAAGCTATCTAAATTAATGGTAACAGAATCCACAGCAATGCAACGGAAATTAATGCGAGATATTTGGCTTGATGCTGAGGTGGCAACCGCTAATTTGTCGCAGCTTGTCACAAAAAGTGAACAAATTAATAAGATAGTTCGGTTTCTAAACAAATTAGGAGATTATTGTAAAAGTTTATGTGAAAAACGAGAAACCGAAAAAATTTCAAAATCAGAAAGAGTGACGCTTGATGAGTTACACACGCTCGTGACCGGTCTAAAAAAAGCAATGGCTAATTCATCAGATTCCATTATGACAGGTAGTAGCTTTGTTACACGCTTAGGGGACGGAATAGCAATTTTGTCAGATGCATATGGTCGGTTCAACAATGATGAATCGATAGTATATCCGGAAATGATCTATGATGGGCCGTTTAGCGATGGATTAGCTGATAGAAAGGTTAAATTCTTAGAAGGAAAGAATGAAATAAATATGGAGACTGCAAAGGACATAATAGATAAAAAACTAACGGATGTCTCGCATCTTGAATTTATAACGGAATGTAAAGGTAGCGTAGAGGGATTCATGTTTTTTGTAACTTGGGCGGATGGATATGGCGCAATAACGCTTTCAAAAAACGGTGGATTTGTGATAGATTATATCGGATATAAAAGTGTAGTAGTTCCAAATCTAAACGAGGAGGAATGTGTAGCAAAGGCTAGAGCGATATTAGAAAGACTTGGATATTTTGACATGATGCCAGTATGGGTGACCAATAGTCACTCAATGGTGTATATAAATTTTGCATTCACAAAAAACAATGTAACATACTATCCAGACCTAATTAAAGTTAAGGTGTCTACGGATACTGGAAGCATCATCGGATTAGATGCCTTAAATTATATTTACAATCACATTGGCGAGCGCGCTATACCTGCAAACACAACTATTGCGCAAGATGCACGTGCCAAGGTTTCAGCTAACATTAAAATTGATTCGCAACGTTTGTGCGTCATTCCTACTGAATGGAATAGCGAAATAGTGGCTTATGAATTTTCTGGAAAATACAAAGACAATTTGTATTTTGTATATATAGATGCTGTAACCTTTGAGGAAATTAAAATAATGAAAGTTGTTGAACAAGACGGCGGTGTGTTAGTTGCCTAAAAAGGATTAAAGCACTTGTGGAAATAATGTAAGGGGTCTTTTAACTACATTTTTAACATACAGGTAAACAACTAAAGGCAGTTACTACACATGCCTTTTAATTTTCAAAAGCTTTTCAAAAGCCATAATTATAATATTTTTTATCGATGTTAAACTCAAAACTAGAGGTAGTGAAACAGTTTAAAATATTTTAAAAATTGAAAGTGGTATGCGTTTTGAAAAGCAACCTTATGATAGTGCTTGTACCCCTTTAATCTTGTCACATTCAAAATATGTAAAATGGTGTGAACTTACTAAATCAAAGAGACTTTAAGTATTTTTTCTAATGCACAAGAATATAGTATAGTGAAAAATACAATAAGACGATTTAAAAATATTTAATTTCAGTTTTGTCATTCAAATTATTTAGGAATAATAGTCAAGGCAAGAAGTCTTAAAACGTGAAATAGAATAATTAATGGTGCGAAAATGAATGAGTTTATAAAAATACCCTGCAACTTCCATATACCACTACACTTTGATGTCCCTTCTGCGCTAATGTCACCATACAGGGGTGGTGGACACTTTAGTACTGTTGTTTTTCCTGAGTGCCTTGATGACATGCTAGAAATTTCAAGGCTTTTAATAGAATCTTGCGCACAATACCTAATTGTGGGTGCGTGCGGTAATACTCTTGTTAAGGATGAAGGATATAACGGAATAGCGATTATAACTAAGCATTTAAAAAAAATCAGTGTGAAAAGCGAAACCGTCACGCTTGGTGCTGGCGAATACCTTCCACAAATATCATTAAAAATGGCAAAAGCTGGATTGAGTGGTTTTGAGAGTTTATCTGGCATTCCTGCAACTATAGGTGGAGCAATAGCGATGAACGCTGGGGCGTTTGGAAGGGAAATAAGTGAGCTTATTGATAATGTCAGAGTATACGATCTAATAAAGCATGAAACGGTAGACTATAGCGCTAAGGAAATACCTTTTAGCTATCGATCAACAAACGGATTTTTTAAAAGCAAGATTATCATTTCTGCAAGGTTTAAATTAGCGGTCGGTAGCAGCGAAACTATGCGATTAAAAATCATTGCATTTGCTAGAAATCGGGCACAGACACAACCTAGACAGCCATCACTTGGGTGTGTTTTTAAAAAGATAAACGGCGTGAGTGCTGGGAAATATATTGAGGACGTTGGGTTAAAGGGGCTGACAGTAGGCGGGGCTCGGATAAGCTGTGAGCATGCAAATTTCATAGTGAACATCGGAAATGGTAGCGCAACTGACTACATAAAATTAATGGAAATTGCAAAAAAAGAGGTGTTTGAAAAATTCAAGCTTTGCCTTGAAAACGAAGTAGTGTTAGTATAACAGCAGTGACATAATTGTTAGGAATACATTACAACGTAAAGGAAAACAAAAGAAAATAAAGATTAACAAGGATGCATCAACTGTAGTAAATTGAATACAAAAAATTTGAATAAAGAATAACGAAAAGCAATCGAATGCTACTACTCTAGGCATGAAAAGATAGGAGGGGTTAAGAATATTAATTTTATCCTATGAGTTCTTCTACTCTTTTTCAAATCGGTCAGTTGTATAATTAATTGTCGTTTTTAGGGGTGAAAAAAGACCTTAAATACATAGCTAATAATGATGCTAATTTCGAATAAGGATTATTATCTATAACAGCAAAAAAAGTGAAGA
>JAITQU010000102.1 GCA_031288735.1 Christensenellaceae bacterium | reverse complement strand
ACAGCAAAAACATTTATAAGAATACCGAGCAAAGTGAGCACTGACGAGAAATTATCGGCAGGTGCTAAATTGCTGTTCGGCGAGGTCTATAAATTAAACACCTACAACACGACGTGCTGTGCAACGAATCAATATTTTGCAACGAAATTTAGTGTATCAATAACAACGATAAAAAGGCGGGTATCTGAGCTAGTAAAAGGTGTCTGGATAAACCGAGTAATAACATATAAATCAAACGGTAATAAGGTATTTGCATCTCGATTTTTAGGAGTGACAACGAAAGCGTTTGAAGAAGAAGAACAAACTGCAGAACGCGACAACAAGGTGGTAAATGCAGTCACCCTTATTTAGGAGCACTCCCTTTTGGTAATAGGAGCACTCCCTTTTGGTAATTTGATTGTGTTTTTCTCTATTTTATGCTACTATGTTTTTAAATTTAAACAAACATGAAAATAGAACATTGCTGTTTGAAGAGGCAAAATCATGAAAAAAGATTCATTATGTATTCATGGCTACAATTACACCGAGCCCACTGGTGCGCTAAGTATTCCGATTTATCAGAGTGCTACTTTCAAGCATCCAAGTCTAGGGCAAAGCACTGGGTATGACTATTCAAGAATGCAAAACCCAACGCGCCAAGCTCTAGAAGAAACTATCTCTTCACTTGAAAATGCTTGTGGTGCTATTGCATATTCTTCAGGAATGGCCGCCGTTTCTAATATTCTTGAATTGTTTAAGCCAGGAGCTCATCTCATTGCTTCTACCGACCTTTACGGTGGAATCATTCGCTACTTTCGCACTATTTCTGAAAAGAATGGTCTCTTATTTGACTTTGTCGACACAGGTAATGTAGAATCTGTACTTCCTCTTATAAAATCTAATACAGTAGCGCTATTTATTGAAACTCCTACTAACCCTATGATGAACGTATCGGACATTTCATCTCTAGCAGCTATTGCAAAGCAACACAATTTGCTTCTAATCGTTGATAATACTTTTTTGTCACCTTACTTTCAGCAACCACTAGATCTCGGTGCTGACATTGTTATTCATAGTGGCACCAAATATTTAGCTGGTCATAATGATACGCTTGCTGGATTTATAGCTTCAAAAAACACCGCCATTTTGGAAAAACTACGTTTCATATATAAAACTGTTGGCGGTTGTCTCTCCCCATTTGATTCTTGGCTGGTTTTACGTGGCATAAAGACTTTGGCACTTAGAATGATTAGGCTTGACAGCTCTGCTAAACAAATCGCAGAATTCCTTTCTACTCATAGGAGAGTTAAAAAACTTTATTATCCTGGCCTTCCGTCACATCCTGGATATGAAATTATGAAAAAGCAGGCAAGCGGTTTTGGTGGGATGATTTCATTTGAGGTTGATTCTTTCAGCACCGTCAAACGAGTTCTCGCAGGCGTAAAAATCATATCCTTTGCTGAAAGCTTAGGTGGTGTTGAATCCTTGATCACCTATCCAAGTGTTCAAACACATGGTGATGTAACCCTTGAGGAGCGCGAGTCAAGGGGTATTAATGATCGACTGCTGAGACTTTCGGTTGGCATTGAGGATGTTTTCGATCTTATCAACGACTTAACTCTTGCATTAGATTAGCAAACTTCACAGCATATTTCTCAAAACAAAGGAAATACTAAAAATGGACATCGACTTCAACTTCAATAAAATAATTGATAGACATAACACGGGATCGCTAAAATACGACTGTTGTAAGCAACGTGGTAGACCAGAAGGTATTATTCCGATGTGGATCGCAGATATGGATTTTAAAACGCACCCTCGTATAATAGAAGCTCTTCGAAGCGTTGCTGAGCATGGAATTTACGGTTATAGTGAACCTCAATTAGAATATTTCCCTGCAATGAAGAATTGGTTTTCTCGTCGTTTCAATTTTCACATAACTGAAGAAAGTCACTTTCAAACGCCTGGCATTGTTTTCGCTCTTGCGCATGCTATTAAAGCATTTACAAAAGAAAACGATGCCATTATCATTCAACAACCTGTCTATTATCCTTTTATCGAGATCATAAATAAGAATAATAGAAAACTCATAAATAGCCCATTAATCTTCGATGGCGAAAGATATCGTATGCGCTTTGAAGACTTTGAACAGAAGATTATTGACAACAAAGTCGTTATGTTTATGCTTTGTAGTCCACATAACCCAGTAGGTAGAGTTTGGCATCCTGATGAATTAAAGCGCATTGGAGACATTTGCTTAAAGCACGGCGTTATTGTTGTTGCAGATGAAATTCACGCCGATTTTGTTTATTCAAATTCAAAGCATCATGTTTTTTCCACAGTCGATCCTAAATTTGCTGACATCAGTATGATTTGTACCTCTCGGGGTAAATCCTTTAATCAGGCTGGCTTGCAGGTTTCTGATATTTTTGTAACCAATTCTGATATGCGAGCTAGAATTTGTGATCAAATAGAAATGAGTGGCTATAGCCAACGCAACACATTCGGACTTGTTGGAGCTAAAGTCGCATACGAATGTGGAGAGGAGTGGCTTGATGCCTTGTTGATCTATCTTGAGTCAAATCGTGATTTCGTTGCGACTTATCTAAAAACTAATTTGCCAGAAATCAAAGTTACACGTTGTGAAGGCACTTTCCTTGCATGGCTAGATTTTCGATCTTTAAAGTTATCCCAAGACGAGCTTAATAAAAAAATTGTCAGTAAAGCAAACTTATGGCTTGACTGTGGTAGAATATTTGGCGATGAGGGAATAGGATTTCAGCGATTGAATTTTGCATGTTCTAGAGCTGTGCTTGAAAATTCTTTGTCCTTGCTCACTCGAATAAAATCATAATAATTGCTGACACCACCTGTGATTTATGAAAACACCTCATTACATATAAACTCAACTACATTGCATTAACGATAAATATATATTCCAAATTTTAATACTTTTTTACAATTTAACCTAAACATTCATATTGTACATAACCACCGCATAAACTAATTGCAGTGGTATATTTTAGAGTTATCTACATAAAAATGTGGATAACTATGTGGATAACTTATCAAAATGTGGATAACTTTCCTTATGTTGCGCATGTTTTGACGAATTTTGATGAAATTATACAAATTTGTACTTTTTATTCAATAGTTTCATTGTTGGAGTGATGAATGTTTTTAGTGCTTAAAAAGAGGATATTAATTATTGCAATTGTCGCTTTATTTCTTTGCGCACTTTCTGTGGGAACGACAATTTGGGTGGCGGTAGCAATCCCCAAACCCGACTATACTGTCATCCTCGATGCGGGGCATGGTGGTGCGGATGCCGGTGTTATAGGAGTTAACAGCAAAATTAAAGAATCCACCATGAACTTAATAATAACTGAAAATGTAAAAAAATACTTAGTTGATTTCGGCGTGCGTGTTGTCTTGACTCGCTCTGACGAAAACGGTCTTTATGGCAGTGAAATTACTAACCAAAAGAAGTTAGATATGCGTAGGCGCAAAGAGAAAATATTATCCACGGTGCCAGATCTAGTAGTAAGTATTCATTGCAACAAATTCCCAGACAAAGAAAGACGGGGTGCACAAGTTTTTTTTGACAACTCAAAGGCTAGCGGGATGCTTCTTGCAAGCATGCTACAAATGAATCTTAACGCACTAAATCTAACACATATAGGTCATGCTCTTAAAGCATTAAGTGGGGATTATTATATGTTAAAGTGTAGCAATTTCCCGTCGGCACTTGTTGAATGTGGGTTCTTGTCTAATGTCGATGACGATGCGCTCTTAAATGATTCAACATATCGTGACAAACTATCCTATGCAATTGCAACTGCAATTTTCTCCTTTTTAACTAATGAACAAATAAAATGATTGTATAACTATATTATTAAAAAACCTAAAAACAATCAATAAGCTAAGTAAAGAAAGGCATCCTTCTTGCTTTTATTCATAACTAATAGATCTTAACTTAACTATACATCAGCTTTTAAAATTTAACATTATGTGTGAAAAGTCTCCCGTCTCTATAGGCGGTGAGCGGAATCGCACACCTTGTTCGACCGTCCTGTATTGACACTTCGGAGAATTTTTGATAGAATTAGTGCATATAAGGGAGGTCTGATTTTCGAGAGGACTTGGATAGTAATAATCATTCGGCGCGAAGGTCTTCGATTACTCACCTCATAGCGCATTACATCGAACCGTGGAACGCACGGGGATAGCTTGGTAAAACATCCTGCCGCTAGGGGGAGTTCCCAAGAAGCCCCGACTCAAACGCCGTAGGCGTTAGTCGGCGGGAGTACGTCACGGAAACAACTATGATTAAAGCAGATTTTTCAACAATGATTAAAACACTCCAAGCTTTATTAAAAATTGAAAGTGTCGAGAGTTCACCCCTCCCAAATATGCCGTTTGGCAAAAACTGCGCAGAGGCTCTAGAATTCGTATTACGCTTGCTTTGCGATATGGGATTTAGAGTTAAAAACCTTGATAATTACTGTGGATATGCAGAGATTGGCGAAGGGGAGCTTTTTGGTATCTTAGGACACCTCGATGTGGTCCCTGCTGGCAATGGATGGACATATCCGCCATTTGGGGCTACTCTTGTCGATGGAAAGCTTTTTTCACGCGGGGCAATAGATGACAAAGGTCCCACAGTTGCTTGCATCTATGCAGTAGCTCGACTGATCAACGAGGGCCGAAAGCCCAAGAAAAGATTGAGATTTATTTTGGGGTGCGATGAGGAAAGTGGCTGGAAGTGCATGGAAAGATACTCGATTAGCGAAGAGATGCCTATAGCTGGATTTTCACCAGATGCAGATTTTCCCGTAATAAATTGTGAAAAAGGTGTCGTTCATTATACAATTTCAATCAAATTGCCCAAAGGGATAGTAGAATTCTCAGCAGGAACCCGCACTAATGTCGTGGCTGACTTAAGCCTTGTTAAAGTTGAATCTAGTAGTTTCCCATCCTTAATAAATCTCAACTCGGATGCCTCTAGTATTATTGAGACTAAGGATAATTACATCTTTATAAAAAGTTGTGGAATTTCTGCACATGCTAGCCGCCCAGAGGAAGGGGTGAATGCCCTACTAAAATCTCTGCATTTATTATCCTTAGACAGTAGAGAGCTAAAATGCATACACAATGCCTTTTCAAAAAATGACGGATCTGGCTGTAAGTTAGATTTTTACGATGAAAAAAGTGGTGCTTTAACGCTAAATTTAGCTACTGCGGAAATAAAAGCTGACGTGCTCTCTTTTACATTAGATATTCGCTTTCCTGTTAGTTGTTCAAAGGATGAAATTATTAAAATATTGAAATCCACTCTGCCATTTGCCGAAATAACACAGGATTCATACCATTTACCACTATATGTTGCAGAGGATGCGCCTCTCGTAAAAACGCTTCTCGCAGCATACGATAGAGTCATGGGCTCGTCTTCTAAACCAATTACGATAGGCGGTGGAACATACGCACGCGTATTGCCGCTTGGCGTGGCTTTTGGGCCAGTTTTTCCAAACACGGTTTCTACAGTACACCAAAAAGATGAATTCATTTCTTTAAGTGATCTTGCATTAATAACAGAAATTTACTATCAAGCTATAAAAGACCTTGTTTTTTAACCTTATGTATGAAAAGTCTCCCGCCGCTATAGGCGGTGAGATGAATCGCACACCTCGTTCGACCGTCCTGTATTGACACTTCGGAGAATTTGTGAAAGAATCAGTGCATACAACCTAAAGTCCCTGAAAAACATATCGAGCGAAATAAAAAGTCAAATTGCACAAAAGCATTTTACTGTCATCCGTTTTCATCGTGGGAGCGTGGTTCAAATGAGAACCAAAACGCAATCATCAGAAGGTTTATTCCAAAGGGTTTCTA
>JAITQU010000105.1 GCA_031288735.1 Christensenellaceae bacterium | reverse complement strand
CGATAATAGAGAGCTTGCACTCTCTTATAGTAAGAATCAACTTTTTTTATATTGTGATATTCTCTGTCTAATTCCATTATTTGGTTCTCATCAAAAACGATCATTTTTATCAATTAACTCCTAAATTAATATAATAATTATATCATATTTACAAGTAAGCAACAATTGCTCAATGCTTTAATTTGCTATTTTTAGTGTCTTAATAAAAGAGGAATAGTATAAAAAGTACGATACAACTTTGAACATACACAGGATTTTTCGACTTTTTCATTTTGGTGTCCTCCTAATTTGTGTTTTTATTATACCTCCTCCTCTCCGATTTACACAAATTAATATACACTCCCTAACAATTCAGCGTAAAGCCGAACGCAAGGCAAATAAAAGATGCTGTGACGAAAATAATTATGATTTTTCTGAATTTATCCCATTTTGTTTTGGCAATTTCCTGAATTTTTTTATCTGATAAACAAAAAATATATTGACAAAAAGGCGCGTTTCACATATACTATGAAGTAAGGAAATACTACTTATAAGAAAGCAAGGAGGTTATATATATGCAAACCGCAAAAATTACTTCAAAAGGTCAAATAACGCTGCCGCTCAAACTTCGCAAAACATTGAAACTGCAAGCGGGCGATATTGTTGTCTTTATTGAAAAGGACGGCAGATATGAAATTGCTAACTCTAACGAATTGGCTTTTCAAAAGGTGCGCGACGCTTTCGATGGCGAAGCTGAAAAACTTGGCATCCGTTCTATTGACGATGTTGTTGCGTTAATTAAGGAGTACAGGTCAAAAGAATGAGAATAATGCTCGATACAAACATTTTAATCTCGGCGATCGTTTTCTAATCCGACATAATGAACAGGCTCGTTCAAAAAACACAAAACGATTTCACTATCGTTTTGCCGAATATCGTTATAGAGGAAGCAGAGTGTGTCATCGCATGGAAATTTCCCACATTTCTCGGTGCGTTCAAACGCTTTTTATCCGAGTTGTCCTTTGAATACTTTTATGTTTCAGGTGACGAAATCGACGAATATCCGATACGCGATGAGAACGATAAGAAAATATTACACGCGGCTTACGCTTCATCGTCGGATGCTTTAATTACAGGCGATAAAGATTTCTTTGAGCAAAACTACGAAGGCTTGGAAATTTTAACACCGCAAGATTTTTTGAAAAAGCAGTAAGCCACTATCCCATTTCACTCGTCACACCTCCGTCGATAATAATTTCTTCGTTTTCCAAGCGTTCCAAATATTCGTCAAACGCCTCGAACGCCTCACGCTCTATTTCAGAATTCAGCTTTAAGGCTTATTCCATAATTCCCAAAACCGTGCGGCGGCGTATACGCTTATTCGCCAATCGGTTTTTGGTTTTTGCCTCGCGCCCTTTGATAACCCGCTCTGCGCTTATAATCTGATTCCCTAAACGCCTGTAAATATTGTCCAAATACTTGTCGGGCACGAGATAGCGTAGCCATTCGGTTTTACGTACTTTGCTATCTTTCAAGATTTCAAGCGTCTTAGCGTCCTTCCGTTTCACGCGGGCGCAGTAATCCTCGAATTTATAGTAAATCTGGGCGTTGGATTTGATAAGACCGTCCACGATCGCCTTTACCTGCGGTTTTAACTTTAGCATATTCTCGCTGTCGTAGGCTAACCTGCCGGATGACGGGAGTTCCGTTGTCAAACGATGGAGCCTGTCTTGCAGTTCGTCAAAGTACCGCGCCTTGGTCAACCAGGAAAACAACAAATCGCGGGCAAACCTGGTAAAATCCTTTTATACGGGTTTAATCGAGGTTCAATTAGCTCCTTCGTTAGTAATGCTTTATAATATAAATTCGATGCCGCGTTTTATACACAAAGGTTGCAATTCTTATGAAATATACGAGCAAAAATTATGTTCTTTGACGGTCTGAAAATTTTCAATTTTCTGCGACAATTCATTTTACATTTTACACTATACTATCTACTATAATTTATTATGTCATATTTCTTGCATATCGTTACTGTATAGTGTTACAATTAATTGTTATTTTCAAATTGAGTTCATTTTAAATTTGGATTACTGTGTCATTAAATAAAAGAGCATAATGTTTTTCGAGCTTCCAAGTATAAAACGCAAGATAGATAATATAGAATTGGTTTTTCTTAGATGCTAATATAAAACAATCGACAAGTCTTTTAAATATTTTTTAACCTTATGTGTGAAATGTCTCCCGCATCTATAGGCGGTGAGATGAATCGCCCCTTGTTCGACCGTCCTGTATTGACACTTCGGAGAATTTGTGAAAGAATCAGTCCATAAAGGGAGGTCTGATTTTCGAGAGGACTTGGATAGTAAAATCTTAGGTATTCAAGATGTGGTATCACCTTGTGCTTGTTGTAGAGTATCGACACAGGGACATTCGAGGCCGTCAGTAGCTCAAAGAAATCTTTGAGTGTATATATCCAAGCTACAAAATCACCCTTAGAGAGAGGAATCAACAGACCATGTACATATACTTTTCAGTGCTGAGACAAAAACGGAGATCAGCAAATTTATCAACACATACAAGAGTGCAAGTAGCCGCATTGTAAAAAAAGAGTTCCCTAAAATACACAACAGGCTTTGGGAAGAATATTTTTGGAGCCCGAGCTTTTGTTTGTTGACCGCTGGCGGTGCTCCTATCTGACAACGGCTGGGGAATGTTTAGGTTTCCTCGGATACAAGTTGACAAAACAAGGAAAGTTCTGACGATTGATAAGTGGGTTCCGTCCTAAACTGTGTCATGTATGTGGCTATGTAGCGACATACTGGCATTACGACAGGTCGTGGACATGCGAAAGTTGTGGTGCACATCATCATAGAGACATCAACTAAGCCGCAAAATTCGGCGCGAAGGGCTACAAATACTCACCTCATAGCGCATTACATCGAAGCGTGGGACGCACGGGGGATAGTTTGGTAAAAATCCTGCCGTGAGGGTGAGTT
>JAITQU010000022.1 GCA_031288735.1 Christensenellaceae bacterium | reverse complement strand
TAAAGCACTATCTCTTTTGGATTGGAGTGCTCTACTGGTGCGACATTTTCTGTTATTTTATGGTCTATCTATTCTGGAATGTGGATAACTTTTTTTCATCTATTTCATCTTCGTCAACGCAAGACGGAAATTTGTCAAAATTCGCTGTTTTACAAGATATAAGGTCTTCTTTTTTTCAGCTTCCAAAAAAAAAGGCGTAACTACTTTTTTTCTTCTATTTTTGTTTTAATTTTTTTGAGGCCTCCACCGCCTCCTCGCTTGCCTTTTTAGGATGTTTTCCTCTAGGCATCACTGTACAATCATGACGCTTTAGCAACTTATAGAAGCTTGATGATTTGTATTTGACTCCAGACATTTCCTCGAATGCTTGCTGTATTTTTGCTATTCTTACGAATTTTCCTTCTGTAGCATCTCTCATTAGTTCGTTCAAATAGGTCTCTTCTTCTCAATAAGTGCCGGTGATTAGTAGCATAATGAGACCGTATTGTCTAACCCACCTTGTCTGTAACAGTAGTCCAATGCGCAATATTGCTTTCGCAAATCCCGTTATTTCGATGAAATTATCGAGTAACAGCCCTTTGGATCGATAATAGAGAGCTTGCATTCTCTTATAGTAAGAATCAGTTTTTTTATATTGTGATATTTGCTGTCTAATTCCATTATTTGGTTCTCATTAAAAACGATCATTTTTATCAATTAACTCCTAAATTAATATAATAATTATATTATATTTACAAGTAGACAACAATTGCTCAATGCTTTAATTTGCTGTTTTTAATGTCTTACTAAAAGAGGAATAGTATTAAATTAAATTTAATTACTTCTTTGAATTTTCGCATTGCGATCCAATTAAATATGCTTAATTTGTATATTGAAAATACGCAGAAAAATTCTAATGGCATACGGTTTTTGATAGTGGCGTAATAAGCACTATTAAATATCAGTTAAACAATCTCTTATCTATCTGTTTCACAATTAAATTGATGAAAAAATATAATCCGCTCGCAATTGCGGCACTAGGTGCAGTAATTTGCACCATCTCTTTAGTGAAATTTGTAGTTATGCCAAAAAATTCAGTAATTTTGATTGCACCAAAATCTGCAAAGAATGCTAAGGCAAATATCAAAATCATTAAAACAATTAGACCTATCCTCAAGAAATTAAATGGATAACTGATTTTAATTAAAATTGTAAATCCTATTGTAGCTGTTACTATTAAGCACATTGTTGATAATTGATCGGCCTCAATTGCGCGGCCTTTAGAAAGCAATATAACTGCCATGACCGCTATTGCTGTTGTTATAGAGCCCGGTAGAGCGTTTGTTAAGACCTTCCTAAAGAACTTGCCCTTAATTAGATCAAGGTTTGGTTGCAATGCTAATACATATGACGGAATCCCTATTGTTACCATTCCAAGTAAAGTCAAATGCTTAGGTTTAAATGGCAACGTTGAATTTAGAATCATAAATATTAGCGCAAAAAGAAATGTGTATCCTGTTTTGACTAGGAATAGGGAGGAAGATCTTTCGAGATTGTTTATGCTCCGTCTTCCTTCGGCTACTATTTTTGGCATTGAGGCAAAATTGCTATCTAAAAGTACTAACTGTGATACGCTTTTTGCAGCATCGCTTCCACTGGCCATAGCGATAGAACAATCAGCTTCCTTAAGAGCTAAAACATCGTTTACCCCGTCACCAGTCATTGCAACTGTGTGACCAGCTGCTTTTAAGGCTTTTACTAAAGATAATTTTTGATCTGGGGTTACACGTCCAAAGATTGTATATCTGCTACTCGCTTCGGCTATCTCTTCTTCTGTCTTTAAGGTTGTTGCATCAACATAACTAGCATAGTTTTTTACGCCAGCTCTCATAGCTATACTTTTTACAGTAACAGGATTATCCCCTGAAATTATCTTAATTGCTACTCCTTGCTCATTAAAATACTTTAACGTATCAGGTGCTTCTTGTCTGATTTTGTCTGCTATTATAACATAGCCAAGTAAATGTGATTTAACAGGCAACGTAGTTTTCTTTATCGATGCACATCTTGCAAGGACCAGCACACGGCTCCCCTTTGCGGAATGATAATCTAATATGCGTTTCATTTTTTCTGGTATCTTTTGAAATATGAATTCAGCTGCACCTAGCACATAGCTCCCCGATTCGAACTCGACAGCACTCCATTTGCGTGCTGATGAAAATGGAATAACGGATACAGCTGTTTCAGTTACAGGTATATGCTCAGTGTATGAACGAATAGCCATAGCTGTAGGATTATTATCTTCTAGAGCTGTCATCATGTTGCGAAGAGTAAAAAGCATTTCATCGTCAATAATGCCGTTTGGCACTAGAGAAGTAACTTCCATTGTCCCTTCTGTGATCGTTCCTGTCTTATCTAAACACAAAACATCCACTCGAGCAAGTGTTTCAGTACAATAAAGATCTTGAGCGGACGCCTTATAACTACCAAGTCGAATTACGCTTATGCAAAACACACCAGTAGTCAGTAGCATCAATCCACTCGGAATCATTCCTATCAATGTTGCTATCACGCTTATCACTGTATTGTTTAGCATTGCCATATCACCATTAGCATGGAGAAAAAACTTAACACAGAAAAGCGAAATACCAACTGGCATTATTATTATTGCCATTATTCTGACAAATCTTTTAACAGACTTTAAAATTACAGAATTTGATGGCTTTATATATTTAGCACCGCCAGATATTTTATTTGCATAATTGTCTTTGCCTATGTGAATAACTCGGGTCGTTGCGTTGCCAGACACAATAAAACTACCAGATAGCAATTCATCACCTGGATTTTTAAGTACTGGATCAGATTCACCTGTAATTAACGATTCGTTTACTTCAATTACACCGCTTAATACTATTGAATCTGCACATACTTGATTGCCAGGGCTTAACGTAATAACATCGTCAATAACAATGTCCTTTATCATTATTTTCGTTGACACACCATCACGTATTGCAACAACACGTGGTGCCGAGAGCAATGTCAATTTGTCAATTGTGCGTTTTGCTTTAAGCTCTTGTATGAGTCCTGCAAAAAAATTAATCAGTACTACAAAAACAAATCCAAAATTACCAAATCCTTCTAAAGTTCTAGGCGTAAAAAAACTGAGTAAAACTGCTAAACAGGCAAACAGAACATTAAAAAAGGTTAAAGCGTTGGTTCGAATGATTTGCCCTACACTCTTTGTCTTTATATTAGGATCACCATTAACCTGCCCAGAAAGAATGCGGTCGTTAACCTCTGCCGTTGTAAGTCCTAATGGTTTTATCGAATCAGTAAGATCTGCTGTGTTATTCAAAATTACCTCGTAAAAATCTAAATTAACTATAGTTTTGTATTGAACGCTAGTCGTTTTGTGTTACTGAAAGATTTAGATGAAAGAATGGTCTTGTGTTACTCCCGCCGCCTAACGCCTACGACGTTTGAGTCGGTGTCTTCTTGGAAACTCAAACTCACGGCAGGATGTTTTACCCCGCTATCCCCCGTGCGTCCCACAGTTCGATGTAAAGCGCTATGGGTGAGTATTCGAAGCCCTTTGCGCCGAATGTTGCGTCTTAGTTGATGTCTCTATGATGTGTGCACCACAACTTTCGCATGTCCCGACCTCTTTAATGTCAGTCTGTCGCTACATAGCCACATACATGACACAGTTTAGGACGAAACCCCTTATCAATCGTAAGAACTTTCTTAGTTTAGTCAACTTGTATCCGAGGAAACCTAAACATTCCCCAGCCGTTGAGATACGCTTCTCCAAAATTTAAGATTGCGCCATTCCCCGCATATTTAAGTCCTCAATGCATACCACATCGCAACGTTCTATCCGTCTACTCTGCTTTTGAGGAAGTCTTTTCGCTATTCGAGATATGCTGGGAACCCCGCCACTTTTTCCCTCTTCTTTGCTCTATTCTTGCCGCTTTTCTGGAAAAGGGATAACTTGCGTGGTTTTCGAGTTTCTCTTGCGACCCCGATAAAATCGTGCTATGAGGCTGTCGCCATTGCTGTCAACCTACAGTTCGGACATCGAAAAATCCAACACCAGAACATTTACAGGCTTAATGGATTCAACGGTCATTCATGCTCTAAAGTATGGATGCGTAATACTTTAAAGACGAGCTGTGACGCTGAACTGATTTCAACTTGTAATCAGATAGAACTTGACGATGCTGTTTTACACTGACACATCCTAACTTCGGGAGTTTCAAGTAACCATTGCGAGCTCTATGTTTCCATAAACAAGGTTTGTCGTATAACTGTAGTGCCCTTGGTACTTACTTTTGAACCGTGGAAAGCCTATTGATTTATCAGAAGAAATTTTGGAAAGCCGCTTCGAGATGAAACCCCTCGTTTCACAGTGCGAGAGAATCCACTTCACTCAGCCACTCAAACTAGGTTTTGTATTGCTGAGGCTTGTATAACGACTCCTTAGTGGAGTC
>JAITQU010000021.1 GCA_031288735.1 Christensenellaceae bacterium | reverse complement strand
TCACTCGCACTGTGAAACGAGGGGTTACATCTCGAAGCGGCTTTCCAAAATTTCTTCTGATAAATCAATAGGCTTTCCACGGTTCAAAAGTAAGTACCAAGGGCACTACAGTTATACGATAAACCTTGTTTGCGGAAACATTGAGCTCGCAATGGTTACTTGAAACTCCCGAAGTTAGGACGTGTCAGTGTAAAACAGCATCGTCAAGTTCTATCTGATTACAAGTTGAAATCAGTTCAGTGTCACAGCTCGTCTTTAAAGTATTACGCATCCATACTTTAGAGATGAAATGACTGTTGAATCCATTAAGTCTGTAAATGTTCTGGGGTTGGATTTTTCGATGCCCGAACTGTAGCTGACAGCAATGGCGACAGACTCATAGCACAATTTTATAGGGGTCGCAAGAAAACTCGAAAACCACGCAAGTTATCCCGCCCAGAAAAGCGGCAAGAATTGAGCAAAGCAGTGGAAAAAGTGATGCGATTGCAAGCATATCTCGAATAGCGAAAAGACTTCCTCAAAAGCAGAGTAGACGGATAGAACGTTACGATGCAGTATGCATTGAGGACTTAACTATGCGGGGAATGTCGCAATCTCTGTGACGATTGATAAGTGGTTTCCGTCCTAAACTGTGTCATGTATGTGGCTATATAGCGACAGACTGACCTTACGACAGGTCGTGGACATGCGAGAGTTGTGGTGCACATCATCATAGGGACATCAACTAAGCCGCAACATTTCGGTGCGAAGGTCTTCGATTACTCACCTCATAGCGCATTACATCGAACCGTGGAACACACGGGGGATAGCGGGGTTAAACTTCCTGCCGTGAGGGTGAGTTCCCATGAAGCCCCCGACTCAAACGCCGTAGGCGTTAGTCGGCGGGAGTACGTCACATTCTTAATAAGAGATTTAGCATTTAGTCCAAATTGTTTTACCAACCAATTTAGGCATCAAACCTCCAATAATCTTTGTCTTGTTAAGTTATTATCAATTTCTTTATTTAATATTAATGTTTTCAATCTACGAGGGAATATGGAAAGATTGCTACAAGAATTAACACTTCAAGAAAAAGCGGCTCTCTGCTCTGGTATAAACTTATGGGAGACTACTCCTATATTTCGATTACAGATCCCGTCCGCATTCTTTGCTGATGGACCACATGGGGTTCGCAGAGAATACAATGTAACTGGTGTTGGAAATATTATGAAAACTAGCATTCCTGCAACCTGCTTTCCGCCCGCTGCAACACTGGGAAATAGTTGGGATAAGGACTTGCTTTTTTCTGTAGGCGTTGCGCTAGGTGATGAGTGCTTAACACAAAAGGTTTCTGTACTCTTAGGTCCTGGAGTAAATATTAAACGTTCTCCTCTCTGTGGTCGAAATTTTGAATATTTTAGCGAAGACCCTGTTCTTGCAGGTGAGCTGGCGGTAGCATATATAAATGGTGTGCAAAGCTTAGGTGTAGGGACATCCCTTAAGCATTTTGCGGCAAACAATCAGGAATATAAAAGACACATTGTTTCTTCAGAAATAGATGAGCGTACCTTTAGAGAAATATATCTTTTGCCATTCGAAATTGCCATTAATAAAGCAAAACCGTATACTGTAATGTGTTGTTACAACAAAATTAACGGCATTCATGGTAGCGATAACAAAAAGCTTCTTACAGATATTTTGCGCACTGAGTGGGGATTTGATGGTCTTGTAATGTCGGATTGGGGTGCAGTAAACGATAGGGTTGCTGGTGTAAAAGCTGGTATGAATATCGAAATGCCATCATCTAATGGTGAAAACGATGCTATGATTATTAAAGCAGTCGAATGCGGCGAATTAACAATGGCAGATCTCGACAAGTGTGTGCTACCAATTTTAAAAACTGTCTTTAAATGCTTTTCCACTCATCAAGCTAATATGACACATACAACAGATTATGTATCACACCATGCATTAGCACGTAGGGCTGCCGCAAGCGGTGCTGTCCTTTTGAAAAACGATGATGAAATTTTGCCGCTTAAAAGAAATCTTAATTTTGCAGTAGTTGGGCGACTAGCAAAGAACTTGCGCGCACAGGGGTCGGGATCTAGTCAGGTTAAGGCAATAAATAATGTAGATTTCATTACGGCATTAGACAATGCTTCAATACCCTATGAATACGCAGATGGGTATAAACTAAAATCAGCCAAATCTGAGAAAAGAAATTCAAGGTCGAACGATTCACTAGTTGAAGAGGCTAAACGCATTGTCGCAAATAAGGATGTCGTACTACTCTTTATTGGACTTACTGAAGAATATGAATCGGAAGCTTTCGACAGAAAGCATATGGATATCCCTCTAGAACATGTCAAGCTTCTTGATGCGCTATTTGAGGTAAACAAAAACATTATTGTGATTTTGACTGGTGGCTCACCTGTAAGTATGCCATGGCTAGATAAAGCTAAAGCCATTTTAAACTTGTATTTAGGTGGCGAAGCGGGTGGTGAAGCGGCTGCTGATTTGATTTTTGGTGACAAAAACCCTTCTGGAAAATTAGCTGAAACTTATCCTATTTTAATCCATGATTGTCCTAGCACGCCATACTTTGGTAAAGACATTGCGCAATATCGGGAAAGTGTTTTCGTTGGATATCGGTATTATGACACTGCACATAAAAATGTTCTTTTCCCATTTGGATATGGTCTTTCATATACAAGGTTTGAATATTCTGATATTAAAATCTCAAGCCACCTAATTGATTCAAGCACATCGCTTACTGTAACCTTTGCAATAACAAACGTTGGTCGTTTTGCTGGTGCTGAAATTGCACAGTTATATGTAAAGGATGTTAAGAGCACAGTATTTCGACCCGAAAAGGAACTAAAGGCATTCGATAAGGTTACACTCGACGTTGGAGAAACAAGTGTTGTAGAACTATCATTAGACTATCGTGCGTTTTCGTTTTATAATATTCAAACCAATACCTGGGCTATAGAACCAGGAGAGTTTGAGATATTAATAGGTGCATCATCAAGGGATATAAGACTAACTCAAACTGTGACTTTCGAAGGCGATGTGCCCACTATGCCAAATTACAAGCTGCTATCACCAGCCTACTATTCATTGCCAAATTTAAAGGCATTCCCTGATTCCGATTTTGAGGGATTGTTAGGAAGAAAGCTTGAAGACTATATTCCTCCAAAAACTGGTACCTATGATATGAATACCCTCGTAGGTGATCTTGAAAAGGGTAATTGGTTTGCCCGTCTTTTCAGTCATATATTTAAAAAATCGAGTCAACTGATACTCCCAAAGGATGCGTCCTTTGTTCTACGTAAGATGGCTGTGCAGGGCGCAAAATGCATGCCCATACGTAACTTTTACATGATGAGTGGGGGTGTTGTGCCATATAGCGCAACAACTGCACTACTAAAAGGATTTAACGGAAAACCCTTGCGTGGGTTGTTATCTTTCATGTTTTCATTTATAGTAAGGAAAAACGATAAAAAGAATACTTACTTAACCGAAAAGTAATATGGAAACAATCATTCTTGCTACTAACAATAAGCACAAGCTAAGTGAGCTTCGAGATATCTTAAAGGACCACTACACGGTCCTATCTCTTAACGATGCCAATATTGAAATCGATATTCCTGAAACTGGAAAAACGTTCTATGATAATGCCCTCATTAAGGCAAGAACAATTTGTAACATTACTAAGTTGATAACAATTGCTGATGACTCTGGGCTTATGGTTAATGCACTAAATGGTGCACCTGGTGTTTATTCATCTCGTTTCGCTTCTGAAAATTGTAGTACTGAAGAAAACAACGCAAAGCTCTTAAGGTTAATGACTGGCATAGAAGAAAGAAAAGCAAAATTTGTCACTGTCATTGTTATGCATTATCCAGATGGACGGATTGTGTCAGGCATGGGTGAAGCAATGGGCACTATCTTGTTTGAAGAGCGTGGTACCGCTGGGTTCGGATATGATCCTTTATTTTTTTCTGACGTTTTGAAGAAAACCTTTGCAGAAGCTTCACCTGTAGAAAAAAATCTCGTGAGCCATCGCGCATGTGCAATTAGGAATCTATTACAAAATCTAAATGGATCATTCAAGTTTTAAAATGCATAATTATGCTAATCTGCTAAATGCTTCTTAAACTGCGTTAAACAAAACCGTTATTGTAGTCCCTTCGTTAAGTTTACTTTTTACTATCAATTCTGCCGCATATCGATTAACAATATGCTTTACTATTGCAAGTCCTAGACCTGTGCCGCCCTCAAGTTTTGACCGCCCCTTGTCCACTCTAAAAAATCGTTCAAATATGCGGCTTTGGTATTCTTCTGGTATACCAATACCGTTATCTTTTACACTGAATATTACTTTCGTTTCTTTTGTATATGTTTCGATTTCTACTTTTCCACCCTCGTTATTGTATTTTATTGCATTATCAATCAGGTTTGACACGACTTCCGAGATTTTATCAGTATCAGCTAAAATAATACCAGTAGCTAGCGAGGCTTTAATTGTGATGTTTTTTGCGCTTGCCTTTAATGCATATATTTCTACAATTTTTTCAACACTTTTTTTGATATCTATTCGTGTATCAACGGTTGTTGCTCCTGTCTCTAACTCGGATATAATAAACATATCGTTTATAACAGACTTCATCATACTCGACTCACGCATTATCGTTTCTAAAAACTTGCGCTCATACTTGCCGCCAAGTAGCATTGCCTCGCTATAGCCTAAAATTGATGCAAGCGGTGTATTTAGCTCGTGACTTGCGTTTTCAAAAAATTCCTGCTTTTCCTTTGCTAAGTTGCGCGATGATGTTACGTCCGTAGCCGTCAATATCCCAACAATATCATGCAAATTTGTTGGGATATACCTGACATCGAATATTCTTCCACCGCTAGGTAAATCGAAAATTGTTGACGTGCTAGCACTGACCGCACCCGATATCATATCTCTTATTTTGCTGTCTTTAATGTAGTGTCCAATATCATCTAATTTGCTACTTTGTATATTAAAATATTTTTTTGCGGTTTCATTGCAGAGCTTTATGCTCCCATCGTTACTTAATGCTAAAATGCCTTGATTTATATTTTCTAAAATAAAATTTAGCCGTTCCTTATCCTCTCTACTGTTAAAGAGACTATCTTTTAATCTCAAACTGATTGTTTCGATGTCAGATAAAGCGGTATTTAAATCATCATATTGCGTGACCGGAGCTGGTAAATAACTAGATTCGCCTTCAAACTTAGATGCCGCCTCTTCAAGTCTGTTTTTAAGCAATAAAAATGGCTTTTGAAATCCGTCTGCAATGGGCTTCGAAACAAAATATAATGCTAAAGAAAGGATGATAAATATCACCGATGCCGCTAATAAAAAAGCATACAAATATACGTTTATTTCTTTAATTGAGACGGCAACTCGAAGAATAATAGAGGATTCACTCGATAGTCTTATTCGTTTTGCAACATATAGAAAGTCTTCCATAAAGCTTTCCGAGCGTCGTATTTCGCTCCCTATTTCACCATTCAATGCCTCTCTTATTTCTTTTCTGTCTAGGTGATTATTGAAATTAGATACATCATTTCTCTGTGTATCCGATATTACATTGCCCTCTAAATCAATTATTGTTATTCTCACACCTTCTACCGCATCAGAAAAACGTGTTAGCTCTATTTCGGTATTTGTATCTATTAATGAGGACTCTATTAGCTTTAGTAGTATTATTGCATTATCTTTAGCTTGCGCTCTGCTAACAGTGTATATTGCAATAAGAATTGTTATAGCAAAAACTAGTAATGCGCTAGTAGTTATTATTAATATTCGACGCGCTAGTATATTTCTCACGTTGCATCGTCCTTTAGTATATACCCTACTCCGCGAGCACTAACTATTAAATCCTTTTTCTTATCTAGCTTAGCTCTGATATTTTTTATATGAATATCAACCGTCCTGCTTTCACCAAAATAATCTGTTCCCCAAATATCAGTCAAAAGCATTTCCCTAGTCATAACGTTACCAGAATTCTCCATAAGTGTTTTAAGAATTTCAAATTCTAGATAGGTAAGATTAATAGATTGTCCACACACTTCGACTTCTCGGCTTCTAGGATTCAATCTAACACCAGATATTTCTATTATTCCGTCACTTACCCCAACCGATCTTTGTCTAAGATGAGCTTTAATTCTTGCAATAAATTCTAGCACAGAAAAGGGTTTTGTAATATAATCATCCGCGCCGCAATTAAGCCCTATAACTTTGTTCATCTCGCTATTTTTGGCAGTCAACATTATTATCTTTATATCTAGATTTTTGTACTTTCTGCGCACAAACTCTAGTGCTTCTATACCATCCATTCCTGGCAACATAATGTCTAAAAGCAGTAGTGATGGGAGTCTTTTTTCAAAAGCACTTAAGCATGCCTCCGCCGTTATAAAAGAAACAACCTCAAAATCTTCATTGATTAGAGCATAATTTATCAATTCTCGTATTGAGTCATCGTCCTCAACGCTGTAGATAAGCTGTTTCACTCCCTTACTCCTTAAAATTGTTGGAAAGTACTTTGTGTAATTATTTAAAGATTGACTACACTCCCCTTTTCAACGTAGTTAGCTGTTTAGCATTTTTTTATCTAAATACCTGCGTCAATAAATTTCTCAATCATTAACCTACTTATTGTACCATACTTAAATTAAGTTTAACAATTATTGAAAATGCAGTGTTAGCATTTTTAAATTCATTTTTAAATTCATTAAATCAGCCAAACTTGCCTGTAATATAACGCTCGCATTTTTCATTCTTTGGTGATGAAAATATATCCTTTGTATTACCATATTCAAGCATATCGCCTAGTAGAAAAAATGCAGTCTTATCTGATATTCGGGCTGCTTGTTGCATATTATGTGTGACTATTACGATTGTGAACTGCTTTCTTAATTCTTTACACAGATCTTCTATGTGTCCTGTAGATATTGGATCAAGCGCACTTGTAGGTTCATCCATAAGCAAAATTTTAGGCTTAACAGCTAGTGCTCTAGCAATACATAGTCGTTGCTGTTGTCCCCCAGATAAACTCATCGCAGATTTTGTTAACCTATCTTTGACCTCGTTCCACATAGCCGCACGATTTAGTGCATCAAATACTATGCTGTCTAATACACTCTTCTTTTTTATTCCATGTGTCCTAGGCCCATATGCTACATTATCGTAGATGCTCATCTGAAAAGGATTTGGCTTTTGAAAAACCATGCCAACATTTTTTCGAAGTGTAGAAACGTCAATATTTTTATAAATATTCACTCCTCCAACTTCTACAACACCTGTAATTTTACAGCACTCAACAAGATCATTCATTCGATTGAATGTCTTTAATAGTGTAGATTTGCCACATCCTGATGGGCCGATGAAAGCTGTTATTGTGTTTTCTAATATTGTAATACTTACATCTTTTATGGCTTCAAGCTCACCATAAAACACGTGTAGCTTTGAAGTATTGATTGCTTTTTTCGTCTCGTTAAAAGTAAAATCCTCTATTTTGTATGATAGTTCTTTCATTGACTTCTCCTCTTTTTTAGTTTGCTATCTAGTACTGCAATTGATATATTGATAACTATAACAATAATCATAAGTACGGCTGCTGTTGCATATGCAGCGTTTATATATAGCCCTTCGTTTGAAAACATCCACATCATGACGGCAAAGCTTGATCCAGGTTGATCGTAAAAGCTCGGTGTGTACGCAACTGCGCCACTAGTAAATATCAGTGCTGCAGATTCTCCCACCATTCGTCCGATGCTAAGGATTATCGCAGTAATGATACCAGGGATCGACACAGGGATTATAACCTTGAATATAGTTTGAGCCTTCCTAGCACCTAGTGCATAGCTGCCTTCTCTTAGCGAATTTTTCACCGCTAATAAACTTTCTTCTGTAGCTCTTATTATCGTAGGCAGGATCGTGAGTGCTAGAGTAAGCCCCCCAGCTAGGAGACTGTATCCAAATCCTAATATTTCACAAAAGAAAATCATGCCAAAAAGTCCGAAAACAATACTTGGCACTCCAGATAATACTTCAGTTGCAAGTCTTACAAGCTTTATAATTTTATTCTGCCTTTTAGAATACTCAACAAGATATATTGCTGCACCTATGCCTATAGGCAGTGCCA
This sequence comes from Christensenellaceae bacterium, assembly GCA_031288735.1. Classification (GTDB taxonomy): domain Bacteria; phylum Bacillota; class Clostridia; order Christensenellales; family DTU072; genus JAITQU01. Next base: position 8,884 of record JAITQU010000021.1, on the reverse strand, counting down.
AAGTAAGTGCTAAACTTATTAGCATAATCGTACTTATAAATGCAGGCCGTAGTGTCATGCCAGCATTGCCCGATACGCCAAAAAGTAGATCTAGTGATATATGCCCCATTCCTTTGATGAATATAAAGACTACTATGATAACAAGCGAGGTTAGGCTCATAATACAAAAAACCATAGCTAGGTATTTTAATATGGTCTCAAGCTGACCTTGCCTTCGAGGCGTATCAATGTCAATGTCGTATGGATGAAAGGAAATGCTTCTCATCCGCCTTTTAAATAAGGTTTTTTTGATATGAGACCTATCCCTTCTGTAAAAGCTCACTAATAGGTTTAATAGAATGATAAAAACCATAAGCACTACACCAGTAGCGATAAGTGCCTGCTTATGTAGGTCTGTAGCATACGCCATTTCCATTACCATGTTTATTGTAAGTGTTCGAATGTTTGAAAATAGACCTGTAGGCATTATTGCTCTATTTCCAGCAACCATTATAATAGCCATTGTTTCTCCAACAGCTCTACCAATACCTAGAAGCAAAGCGGCAGTTATGCCAGATTTTGCTGCAGGTATTTCTACTCGAAACATTGCTTGCTCTTTTGTCGCACCTAGCGCAAGTGCACCCAAATAAAATTCCTCAGGAACAGCTTCTATGGCATTTTTTGATATACTAGTAACTGTTGGCAAAATCATCATGCTTAAAATAATTATGCAAGCAAGCATTCCATAGCCCGATCCTGATGGTGATATAATTGATAGTAGTTTGACAACCACTACCATGCCAAAAAAACCAAACATTATTGATGGAATGCCTGATAAAAAATTTATTGCCGCCGTTAAGGGTGCTTTTATCCGTTTGGGAGCAAATCTTACTAAAAAAACTGCTGTAAACACTCCACCCAAGCCACCAACTAGCAGTGCCCCAAAGCTCACACAAAGTGAGCTTAGTATCATCGGTAGCAATCCAAATTTATCGCTTGGTGCTAAAAATTCTTTATCAGGTGCCCAAACAGTGCCAAAAAGCAGATTAAATATTCCTATTTCTCGAAATGCAGGTATGCTTGTATTACATAGATAAAATAAAATGCCAAAAATTGCAAATATAGAAAATATTGCACAACTAAAAAATATGTATTTTGCAATTTTGTCTCTCATTTCGAATTTCCTTTTTTCATTTTGCACGCTCACCATTGTGAGCGTGCAAAAATTCTTCTATTATATGTGTTTACATACTGATGTAGCCCTCTTGAGCTACTATTGCTTGTCCAGCTTCGCTTAAAATAAAGTTAATAAAAGCAGTTGCCTGAGTACTAAGCTCTGTATCGGACTTTTTAACAAGAATGAATGGTCGAGCTAGTTTGTAACTACCATTCTTTACATTTTCTGCTGTTGCGTCTACGTTTTCAAACTTTAATGCTTTAACTGTATTGTCAAGACTTCCTAATGAAATGTAGCCTAGTGTATCTGTAGCGGTTGAAATTGCGGTTTTCACGCTACCTGTGCTGTTTTGCTCACTTATAACAGCTGCAAATGCAGTGATATCCTTTAGAGCTTTTCCTTCTGTATTCTTTATAAGCTCATCAAAGGCACCACGTGTGCCACTAGATGCTTCTCGCGAAATTCCTCTTAATATTCCTTCAATAGCAATGCCATCCTTATACAAGGAGTAAATTTGACTTCCAGAAACGCTGTCACCTGTTATTGACAAATCCTTGTTTACTATGAGTGCAATTCCATCATCACATATCTTTACTGAATCAAGCCCCGTTTCGGTTGATTTCAAGCTCCGAGATGCCATTCCTATCTCGTTTAGCCCCTCTTGTGTATCTTTAATTCCAGTTCCAGAATCATGTGTTATAATACTAATTGTCACATCGTTATTTTTCTCATATTCTTGAGCAAGCTTTTGCATAAGTGGAGTGACCGAAGAGGAACCACTAACTTTTATTTCAATCTTTGCTTTACTGTTAGCGCAACCTACAAATATTCCTACAAATAGGCTAAGCAAAACTACAAATGATAGAATTCTTATTATTTTTTTCATATATATACCATCCTTTAGTTAATAATTAAATTATAACAACGCAAATAAAAACAATCTGAAAAAAGAGGTTTAGACTTTGTAAAGTATTGTAAAGATCAGTCTTAAAAAATCGAGTGATATTTTTTTTGTTACTGTTCACACCTCAACGGAATTAATTGTTAATGTTGATAAATTCAAGACGCATTTCTTAAATTTCTAGTTAAAAGAGCTTTTTCTGCATTTGAAACGCTATTGCTGTGTCTTTTCCCGCTAAAGTGCTGACCTTTTTTCAAACATATACAAGGATGGACAGTGACCTTGTTTTTCCATATGGGGTGTGAACAGTAACGTTTTTTTCAATTACTGTTACTTCGTTAACATTTATAAAAAGTTGTTTTTTCTTAATAAATATGCTAGTATATTTTTGATGATTAATCGTTAGGCATTACTTATGACACTTTGTATGGTTTCTAAATAAAAGATTCATTTCTTTGAAGAATTAAATACCTACAAAACGATATCACTTGCATTAGAGAGTATTTATGATTATTTATTTTCCATTTAGAGGGTCTTCGATATATAGATGATAAAGGCAAACGCATTAACAACAAAATTAGATGGCAATCTGTTTGCTATTGATGGAGACGATTCTTATTGGCGCACTGTTGCTATTAAGTTTTTTATAGATCTAGTGCCTAGTGAATGTAGAGCCTTTAATTTAAAAATAATAGATCCTTTACTAGATTATGATATGCTCGCCGATGCTGTGCTCTCTTACTCTATATTTAGCACAGAAACCACAGTTATCATAGTCAACAATGCTAATTTCAAGGAAAAAGAAAAGGATTCCTTAACGCTCAGAAAAATTCTCGACTCTGCTAGTGATAAAATAGTTGTGTTCTCGAACTTAGCTTCTATTTCCACAAAAAATAAAGGTTTGTTTTCTGTTATTGATGCCAATAGATTGACTGTTGCAGAGTTATCAAAAATAATTAGCGCATTTTTTTCTAAGCAAGGCATAAATCCTGACGCTATAAAAACTATTATTGATTATACTGACAGAGATATGGCAAGAATATCAACAGAGCTTAAAAAGCTTGCTGATTATTGCCCCGAGCGCAAGGTAACTATTGATGATGTTAGACTACTAGTTGCTGACAGTGCTGAGCGCCAAATATATATACTAACAAATGCTTTTTCATGTGGGAATAAATCTGAAGCTATGTTCTTGCTCAATCGGTTCATTTCCTTGGGGACTTCCACCCTTATGATTCTAGGTGGCCTCGCCGCGCAATACCGTCGCATGCTACATTCGCGTCTTTCAGCACTTCCCGATGCGGCCTTAGCAAAAGCTCTTGGAGTGAAAGATTATGCCATCGTTAAAGCCCGTGAGACCTCTAATCGCTATACAGACATGCAACTAAGAAGTTGCTTAGATGCTGTAACAAATGCTGAGTTCAACATTAAAAGTGGTATTATGAGTGAGAAAATTGCCTTTTCCTGCGCAATTTCTACTCTCCTAGTAATATAAAGTAGAATAGCTTAAGAGCATCTTTGAAAGTTTGTTTATGTCCTAAACACATCTAATAAGTGCATAAAATATGCTTTTTTTGAGTTATCCATATTAATAATAATATTTATAGAATGAGGACTTCATGAATAGGAATATCTCAAATTTGTATAACAAATTGTCTAAGCTAAATCCAGTCATTATAATTATTATAATGATACCAAGTTTTTGGTTTTCATGGCTCTATAATTCACGGATTGAATTCACTTTCTTTCTTACAGCTCTAAAAGAAGTTTATGCTGAGCAGACTGAGCCACCACTGTTCAATTTCGATGAAATGAATACCACCTCCTTGTATTTTATGTTCGCAATTTTATACAGTGTTTTTTCTGTCGTTGCAGTTGAGGTCGTTTCATCCTTTCTTTATAATCAATTATATAATCGAGGCTCGCTTTATGGAGATAGAACCTTTTTTAAAAACGTTATTAGAATAAATGTTGTGTTTGCAAGTGTGATCATAGGGCTGTTTGGTTTGATTAACTTTGCTTTCAGCGCATTTTCAAGTTTTTCCTCAACCATAATATCCTTTCTATTCTATACAATAGCGCACATAGTTTCCTTTTATGTACTAAAAGAATCAGCTGAAATCAATCCCCGATTAGTAGGGACCGTCTTTCTGTTCTTTTTTAGAATGTATTTCAGTATACTTACAATAGCGTCTGTGATCGCTATACTTCGACTTGACTTTAAAACTATTGATTTTGATGCGATAGCTACTATAGTTAAATTGCCAGTTATCATTCTTACAGCTGTTGCAATATACTTTCTACACTTAAAGAAATTGTTTGCTTCTCAACGCTATGCTCAAACTGTCATTACTGTAGAAAGCAATGAGAAAGAATCACCACCTAATGAAATTTTTAAAGGCTTCGGCTTTTGATTACTTATTAATAATTTTGTTTAAAAAAAGTGTTACTGCTTCCTTGTAGAGATACATTGTTTTTAAAACTATTAAACACTACGCATGGTAGTCTCTATTTAGTGCTGAAATCACAAATAACAGCTAAAAGAAAACACGCCAACTATTGTAGTTATTGTAATACTTTCATATCCCTAAAATAAAAGAATTACAAATATGCAACGAGTTAATTCGACACTGTTTTTAGTTGCATTTTCATTGGATGCACTCCTACCTAGAAATTGATAAAGTTTTTTAGTTAAAGTAATTGTTATTTGCTTTTCTTTTTTTGTAAAACTGTATACAATGTTATTCATTAAGAGCTGGAGAATTAATTAACTCATGAACGGTTACGAATTGCGGTGGACAAGTTTTATTGATGCTAGTTTTGTTGCTGTGTTGTTTGTTTTTGCAACGTATTTTTTTGTTAAAAAGAAGGCTGTTCTCCCTTTCTTGCTCTATTTTGTTGTTTTTGCTACCCACGTTTGCGTCATCATTCTTGATCTAATATATTCTATTCCTGTATCTCTTGAAATAAGTAGAATAATTGCTACTTTTTTTATAATAGTCTTAATTGTAGTTTATCAGTCCGATTTTAAAAATTTCTTTTATGCCCTTTCAAGCGTAGCCTTTGGCAACTCAGCAACTGAAAGTAGTATTGATGATGATGAATTGCGTGTCTCTGCTGATGAAATTGTCCGTGCCTGTCAATCTATGTCGAAGGTTAGAACGGGGGCGCTTATTGTTATGGTAAGAACTGAAACTGAATCCAAATTTACGACACCAATTACTGAAACTGGCACTGACCTAAGTGCGCTCGTCTCATCTCCGCTTTTAGAATGCATATTCAACACAAAAGCTCCCTTGCATGATGGCGCAGTTATTATTAAAGGAAACCGCATTTTAGCAGCAGGATGCTTTCTCCCACTTTCTCAAAAGCAAAGTGTGTCAAAAAGCTTAGGCACCAGGCACCGTGCAGGAATTGGCATTACTGAAGAAAATCCCACAGCTTTTCTAACTATAATTTTGAGTGAGGAGACAGGAATCATTTCCTATGCTAGTAAAGGGGATTTGTCCAGGTTTGTAACACCTGAACGATTGAGAGATACTTTGTATGATTTTTTTAAAATTTCACAAGTGAAGAAGACTCAAACTCGCGCTATATAAGAGGGCGTGGTTTGAAAAAGAGGAGGAAGGAATGTCAATAATCGCTAAACCAGCGGTGCTTATTCCAAACAACATTGATATGTCAAAATGGGCTGTTGTTGCCTGTGATCAATTTTGTGCGGAAACACGCTACTGGGATGCTCTGAATAGTTACATCGGGGATGCCCCGAGCACTCTAAATATTATTTTCCCTGAATTATATATCGGCAAATACAAGGAAAGTGACGTTCAACAGTCAATAACAAACGCTTCAGAAAACTACATTCTGAAAGGGTTTCTAAAGCAATACAATGACATTATTTTAGTTGAGCGGCAAACTAGTAGTGGTGTGCGCATTGGTCTTGTTCTTTCGATTGATTTAGATGAATATAACTGGGGAAATATACGCTCTCCTATTCGCGCAACCGAGGACACAATACCAGAGCGCTTACCGCTACGCGTCAGCATTCGAAGAAGTTCTCGACTAGAAACGCCACACACGCTATTACTATATGATGATATAAAGAAAGAAATAGTTGAACCCCTCTATGCTAGAAGATCAGAACTAAAGAAAGTATATGATTTTGAACTAAGTATGCATGGCGGGCATATAACTGGTTACATTGCAGATAACTATATGGAGATTTCTTCTAAATTCAATGCGTTAGGACTTCCTTCTGTACAAGAAGCTAAGTATGGTAGTGATACTGGGATCGTATTTGCAGTAGGAGATGGGAATCATTCAATGGCGGCGGCCAAAATTGTGTGGGAGGAGCTTAAAAAAACATTATCAGATGAAGAGCGACTAACACATCCTTCAAGATTTTTCCTAGCTGAGGCAGTGAATATCTATGATAGTGGCATTAAATTCTGGCCCATCCATCGTATGGTTTTTGGTGCGGGGAAGGCTTTTATTGACGGAATGAAATCAGCTCTTGTTGGTGATGGCAAATTGAAATTACTCACAGACGATGGTGATATCTACATTAACATCCCACTAGTTCAGAGCGAAGCTATAGATGCTATACAAAAATATATTGAAAAGGTAGTTACTACGAATCCTTCTATAAGAGTTGAATATGTTCACAACGAAACTCGACTTAAAAATATTCGAGCTGAGGCTGGAGGTGTAGCAATAGTAATGCCGTATTTTCCTATGAACGAATTGTTTAGGTATGTTGCAAGAAATGGCAATCTCCCTAAGAAAGCATTTTCTATAGGTGAACCTGAAGATAAACGCTATTATTTAGAGGCTAGACTTATTAGGCCATAAAAACAGTAACCCCAATTGGGTTTATTTGCATAAAGTATAAAGAGAGGTAAATTAACTAATGAAAGTTTGTAAATTCGGTGGCACATCCATGGCTAGTGCTGATTCTATACGTCTTGTAAAATCCATAATTGAATCAGATCCGTTGAGAAAATTTGTAGTTGTGTCTGCGCCAGGAAAACGATTTAAATCTGACAGAAAAATAACCGATCTCTTATACGATGCTTATTCCGATAATGTTAAATTCGGTGCTGTGGGTAGTTCACTATCCGAGGTTTCTGATCGATTTTCTTCTATTGCTAGTGAATTGAATATCGATATCGATATCGACAGTAAAATGGATGAAATTGAGCAAGAAATCCTTAAGTCCTCCTCTCCCGATTATGCTGCCTCAAGAGGTGAATATCTCTGTGCACTCGTTACTGCTGCCTATTTAAATTACCAATTTGTCGACGCTGGAGAATTGATTAAGTTTCGAAGTAATGGCACATTTGATCCTGAAACCACAAAAGATCATGTTTGTCAGCTACTAAGTTTAGACACTGGTGTTGTCATTCCTGGATTTTATGGCCGTATGCCAGATAAAACAATAAAGACATTTTCTCGCGGTGGTTCTGACGTTACTGGTGCTATTATTGCTTATGCAATAAATGCAACCGTCTATGAAAACTGGACTGATGTGGATGGATTCATGGCAGTGGATCCTGTAATAGTAGCTAAGCCTAAGCAAATAAATTATCTCTCCTACACTGAGCTTAGAGAATTATCATATATGGGTGCCAAGGTCATGCATCCTGATAGTGTATTCCCGATACTTTCAAATGGCATTCCAATAAATATCAAGAATACATTCAATCCTGAAAATGAGGGTACATGGATATTGAAAAGCGTTGAAAATTTTGAACGACCAGTTATCACGGGCATAACAGGAAAGACAAATAACACTATGATAACAATGTCAAAATCAATGATGAACACCGAACTTGGGTTTGGCAGAAAGGTGTTGTCTTGCCTTGAAAGAAACGGTGTAGGCTTTGATCATATTCCTACTGGAATAGATACTATGAGCGTTGTCATAGAAGGTAGACTAGATGATGCTTTAATGGAAAAGTTAGTAAGTGATATAAACCGTAGCGTGGCGCCTGACACAATAGAAATTGAATATTTAGCACTGATTGCTGTTGTAGGTCATGGGATGGCAAAAAGAAAAGGAACAGCCGCTAAAATTTGCTCTGCTCTTTATAATGCTGATATTAATATCATCATGATAGATCAGGGGTCGTCGGAAATGAATGTTATAGTAGGTGTAGACAACAGTGACTATGAGTGCGCCGTAACTGCATTGTATTCTGCATTCTTTCAATAAAACAAAAAAACTCGATGTAAAGAAAATGTATTAAAAAACTAAGCCATATTAATCTAGTAATCTGATTCAATTTGTATTCCTATTAATGTTTCATAGAAATTGTGCTTTAACCTTATGCGTGAAAAGTATCCCGCCTCTATAGGCGGTGAGCTGAAGGCACACCTTGTTCGACCGTCCTGTATTGACACTTTGAGAATTTGTGAAAGAATCAATGCATATAAGAGAGGTCTGATTTTCGAGAGGACTTGGATAGTAATAATCATTCGGCTAGAAGGGCTTCGATTACTCGCCTCCTAGCGCATTACATCGAAGCGTGGGACGCACGGGGATAGCTTGGTAAAACATCCTGCCGTAAGTGGGAATTCCTAAGAAGACCCCGACTCAAACGCCGTAGGCGTTAGGCGGGAGTACGTCACTTAAAAAACAAAAAACCGTCCCGTCTTTGGTAGTTAACACAAGATAATTTAGATTAACAATGTTCAACTTTATATAGGTTGTTTAATCAACAAACTGGAATTTTACAAAACGCGATTATCATAAGAGCACTACGCTAATATGATAATCGAAAAAAATTGTAAAATTTTTGGTTAAAAAGCACTAAATTATCTTCCAA